>JBEOKB010000202.1:0-5315 GCA_040275425.1 Siculibacillus sp.
GGGGGGCGGGGGGGGTGCGGTGATCAGGCGTGGGCGTCGGGGGCTTCGGCGGCGCGTTCGAGTTCGTCGCGGGCTCTGGCGATTTCGTCCGTGTTGTATCGCTCTCCGATGAGGACCATGGGGATGGTGCGCAGGACGATCTCGAGATCGAGCCGGAAGGAGGCGTTGCGCACGTACCACTCGTCGAGGACGGACTTCTCCTCTGGGGAGACCGCCCGGCCGCCCTGGACCTGGGCCCAACCGGTGAGGCCGGGGCGAACGAGGAGGCGCACGGTGGCGTCCTCGGGCTGATCGATCGGCAGGAGGGGACGCGGGCCGATGAAGGACATCTCGCCGAGGAGGATGTGAAAGAGCTGCGGCAACTCGTCGAGGCGGGTCTTGCGCATGAGCGCGCCGATGCGCGAGGTGCGCTCCTCGTCGGCGAGGCGGCGGCCGTCGCGATCGTGGGCGGCGCGCATCGTGCGGAACTTGAACAGGCGGAACGGTCGGCCGTCGCGGCCGGGGCGACGCTGCCAGAAGGTCACCGGCAGGCCGACGTCGACGGCGACGAGGAAGGCGACCAGCAGCATGATCGGGGCCAGCGTCACGACGAGCACGGCGGCGGCGATCGTGTCGATCAGGCGCTTGATCCTCCAGAACGGGCGATCGCGCACGGCGGCGAGATCGACGGCGAGAGGAGCGGACGGAGCCGGGGGCCGGGCGTCGGCGGGCGAGGACCGACGGGGGGGACGGGAGAAGAGCCAGTCGGTGAAGTAGTCGACCCGGATCCGGGTCGATTCCTCGATCTCGCTCAGGGTGAGGCGGGTCACCTCGGGCAGGCGCTTGTAGGGAATGGTCACGACGATGCGATCGACGAACACGCCGTGGATCTCGAGATCGCGCAGAACCGGGGCGATCTCCTCGATGCTGCCGAGAATGCGCAGCTTGGACAGCGTCCGGCCGGTGTGGCGCCGGGTCTCGCCGACGATGCCGACGATCTCGACGCGGCCCTCGCCGAGTTCCGCGACCGAGGTCACGAAGAGATCGGCCAGCCGATCGAGGCCGACGATCAGGACCGTCTCGTGGGTGGCGGCGACGCTCGCCGGCATGCCGTCGACGGGGCGGCGGCGACTGCGGCGGCGGCGATGGATCATGCGCACGAGAACGCGGGACCCGACCAGGACGCCGATCGCCAGTATCGCCTGCAGGAAGGGCAGCGAGCGGGGAACGTCGTTCAGCCGATCGACGAAGAAGTCGACGATGGTCGCGGCGATCACGGTGGCGACGACGGCGTTGGCGACGGCGATGTAGTCGACCATCGAGGTCAGACGCCAGATCGAGCGGTCGAGCCCGAAGAAGACGGTGATCGGGACCGCCACCACGGCGGTGACGGCGGCATAGGTCGAGATCGCCTCGACCTGGGACAGCGTCGCCTCGAAGTTCATGCGGAAGAGATGGGCGAGAATCGTCGAGGCCACGATCAGGCCGGCGTCGACCGCAACCATGAGTATTCGACGAACGATCGGTCGATGCGCGATCAACGGTACAACCCTCTTCTCCACCGGCCGGTCCGGCAGGGTTCGCCACGCGACGTCCGGGCTCCCGGCCCCCCACCGAACGCGCGCAAACGGGGGCGTTCGAACCGAGAAGATCCGGCGGGCCGGACGGCCCCGAACCCCCAACGGGTGCGATGGGTCGTCGTCCGGTTCGCGAGACGGTGGTTGCCTAGCACGGATTGCAACGCACGCCTACCGCCACGTCGTGAAACGCGCGGAAAGCGGCGCGATTCGCCGAGACGGCCCTCTCCCTCCGCCGCCCCCGCGGGGGCGGCGGAGGGAGATCTCAACGCAAAATTAGGAGCTTGCGGGCGAGGATGCGGGCGAGTCGCGCACCACCTCCCGAGCCGCGCTTCGCCGGAGCGGTTCCCTGCGTCGCGCGCGGTGTCCCGACGGGCGTTGCCCCGCGGCAACAACGAGGCGGAAAGACCCGGATTCCTTCACGTCTCCACGGCGTCGTGGTTTACACGGAAGGGTCGCATGGTGTAGAGCGGATATCGAAACACAAAGTGTCGGCGGCACTCTGAAGGGGGAATTTCATGAAGCGTCTTTCGTTCGCGGCCCTGGCCGTTCTCGGGGTCTGTGCGGCTTCGGCCGCCAACGCCGCCGGCGGCACCATCGTCGGCGCCGAAGGCAACGTGGTCGTCGAGCGCGAAGGCAAGGTCGCCCGCGCTCAGGCCGGCTCGACCGTCACCGACGGCGACAAGATCACCGTTCTCGGCAAGGGCCGGGCGGTCGTCGCCTACGAGGGTCTGTGCCAGGCGACCGTGGGTTCGGGCGTGACCGTCGTCGGTCCGGCCCTGTGCCCGCCGGCCACCACGGCGGCGACCGATTCGGGTCTGCCGTCCGGCGGCCTGCTCACGCCGCAGGTCCTCGTTCCGGCCGCCATCGGCACCGGCGTCATCGTCGGCGGAACGATCCTGATCGTGAACGCCAACAAGAACAACGGCACCAGCAACTGAGCGATCGGGCTCGGTAGCCGAAGCAACGAAATGCGCTTCCGCCGACCGTGGGAGCGCATTTTCGATTCTCGGGGGTCGTTCGTCGCTCGGGCCCGTGTCCTGTTCGGGATCTCGTTGGAGTGCGGGTCTTGCGCCAGAGCTTCGGTTTCGACAGCGAATCGGCCCTCCTTCCCGCCGTCGTCGTCGCCTGTGCCGCCGCCCTGCTGCTCGGGGGAAGCGCGGGTCCGCGCCATTTCGGCGACGTGGTGATCCAGATCGCCGCCGTGCCGATGATCGCCCTGGTGGTCCACGCCACGCTCGCCGAACCGGGCAGGGCGCGCGGGCCGTCGCGGGTTGCGGCCGGGATCGCGCTGTCGGCGATCGCGATCGGCCTCCTCCAGCTGATCCCGCTGCCGCCGGCGCTGTGGACCCTCCTTCCCGGGCACCGGACGGTGGCGAGCGCGCTCGCCCTCCTCGATCCCGATCCGCCGTGGCTGCCGGTGGCGACGTCGCCGACGGCGGTGTGGCGCAGCCTCGCCTTCGTCGCCCCGGCGATCGCGCTGTTCTTCGCGGCGGGACGACTCGACGAACGCGGGCGACGCCTGGTTCTCCTGCTGATCTGCGCGACCCCGCTGGTCGACGTCGCCTTCGCCGTCGGCCAACTGGCGAGCGGGCCGGACGGCGCATGGGACCCCTACGGGTCGAACCAGCCGGGCGTGGCCTCGGGGCTGTTCGCCAATCGCAACCACTTCGGCGCGCTGATCCATGCGACCATCCCGTTCGTGGTGGCGCTGGCGGCCTGGGGCGGGCGCCGTCATCGCTCCTACGCGCCGGTGATCTGGATCGGAGCGGCGGCCCTGCTGATGCTGATGCTGCTGGGGGCGCTGACGTCGCGCTCGCGCGCCGGCAGCTTCCTGGCGTTCCTGTCCTTCGCGCTGTCGATGCGGTTCCTGATCTTCGGCGGGTCGCCGAGCCGCGCGCGCGGGGGCGGGACGCTGCGCTGGCTGGTCACGGGCGCGATCGTGCTCGGCATCGTCGCGCTCGACTTCGGGTTCTGGCGGGTGGCGGATCGCATCGCCCTGTCGCCGCTCGAGGACTACCGGTCGACCATTCTCCAGGTCGCCGTGCGCGCCTTCTTCGAGCATCTGCCGTTCGGATCGGGGCTCGGCACCTACGTCGCCGTCCATCAGGCGCTCGAACGGCCGCAGGAGATGCTCCAGGTCTTCGTCAACGCCGCCCACAACGACTTCGTCCAGATCGCGGTGGAGACGGGGCTGCCGGGCGTCGCGGCGCTCCTCGCCCATGCGATCTGGTTCACGAGGGTCCAGATCGGCGTGCAGTCGTCCATCGGCAGCGACTTCGACACGATCTCGGCACAGGCGGCGGGACTATCCGCCTTCATGCTGATGTGTCACTCGGTGGTGGAGTACCCTCTGCGGACCGGAACTCTCCTGTTCGTGTTCGCGTTCGCCAACGGACTGACGGCGGCGGCGAAGGTCTCGTCGGCCGGCGGCGCGGAGGAGGGCGACGGCGGGCGGGCGAGGTCGGGGCCGGTCGGTTCTCGCCGGCGGCGGTGACACGCGGCGGTGGAGATCTCCGGCGCGAGATTCGGCGCGAGCGCGGCGAATGGTGTAGGATCGCCCGCGTCGGGGTGGGGGTCGTTCGACAATCGAGAAGGGCGGATACGCGAAGATGATCGACCTGCATTGCCATCTGCTGCCCGGCATCGACGACGGGGCGCCGGATCTGGCGACGTCGCTGGAGATGGCGCGGATCGCGATCGACGACGGCATCGAGACGATCGTGTGCACGCCCCACATCATGCCGGGCGTGTTCGACAACGAGCCGGCCGACATTCGGGCGCGGGTGGCGCACCTGGCGCGCGAGCTCGGCGAGCGCGGGCTGGCGCTGCGGCTGGCGGCGGGCTCGGACGCCCACATTCGCCCCGACTTCGTCGCGGCGCTGCGCACCGACCGGGTCCAGCCGATCGCGGGCGGCCGCTACGTGCTGTTCGAACCGCCGCACAACGTGGTGCCGCCGCGGATGGAGGACTGCCTGTTCGACATCCAGGCGGCGGGTTACGTGCCGATCCTGACCCATCCCGAGCGGCTGACCTGGATCGAGGAGAAGTACGACGTGGTGGCGAGCCTGGCGCGATCGGGCGTGCTGATCCAGCTGACCGCCGGGGCGATCACCGGGGTGTTCGGGCCGCGCCCGCGCTACTGGTCGGAGCGGATGCTCGACGAGGGGCTGGTGCACGTGGTGTCGAGCGACGGACACAACACGCGGCGACGACGGCCGGCGATGCGCGAGGCGGCGGAGGCGTGCGCGCGCCTGCTCGGCGCGGCGGAGGCCGACAATCTGGTCCGGGTGCGCCCGCTCGGCGTGCTGAGCGACGCCCCGCTCGAGAAGCTGCCCGAGTTGCCCGAACGGAGCCGGCCGAAGGTGGGCCTGCTCTCCGGTCTCCTGCGGCGGCTGCGTCCGAGCGCGGCGCCGGCGGCGCGGGCGCGGAGGGCGGGACGATGAGCTCGCTCGAACGACGCGGCGCGGACGGGCGCCGCCGTCCTCTTCTCGGCGCGATCGCCCTCGGCCTCTGTCTCGGCGGATGCGCGAGCGGCGGCGGGTCGCTGAGCGGAGAGCAGGGGGTGTTCCAGCCGGCGGCGCAGAGCGGCGGCGGCGGAACGGTCTCGACCCCGGGGGTGGCGGCGCTCTCGGCCGACTACCGCATCAATCCGCGCGACGTGCTCGAGGTCACGGTGTTCCAGGTCAAGGATCTCGACCGGACGGTGCAGGTGGCCCCGACCGGGGTGGTCAATCTGCCGCTGATCGGCGGGGTGAC
>JBEOKB010000203.1:0-16698 GCA_040275425.1 Siculibacillus sp.
GAGTGACCCGAAGACCCCTTCGAGATATGCGAGCGCCTCGGCGTGGCGAATCTTGGTCTCGCTCGGGTCGCTGGTGCGCAACGAGAATCGAATGCTCGCGGCCTTCGGGGAGACGGTGAGGGCGATGAACTCGCCGCCGATCGGCACGACGAGCTTCCGCCCTGCGATTCGGTCTCGCAGGTCCTCGGGAATGCGCTTCTGGAACTGCGCCTTGGAGGAGCCCGAACGTTTCACGGGTTGGACCAGCCTGAACAGCATGTAGCACACCCTTGTAACACAGTCGGGTGACCACAACACTCTGATGGGCTTCAACTTATTGACGCGAAACACATCTCGGGAGAGATGGTGCCCAGGAGAGGACTCGAACCTCCACTCCTTGCGGAACACGGACCTGAACCGTGCGCGTCTACCAATTCCGCCACCTGGGCAACGGCGGCGTGAATACGGGCTCCGACGGCGCTTGTCAACGCCATGTCCGCACACTCTTCGTCTTCTTCCAACGACGAGTACGCGGGGTGCTTCACAGAAGGGCCGGGGAGAGCTAAGAACCGAGGGGTTTTCGCCGAGGCTTCCCTGAGCGACGAGGTTTTCCACATGAGCGAATTCGACACGGCTTCCAGCGAGGGCAAGCTCGTCACGATCTTCGGGGGCTCCGGCTTCGTCGGCCGTCAGGTCGTGCGGGCGCTGGCGCGTCGCGGCTGGCGCATCCGCGCCGCCGTGCGCCGTCCCGATCTCGCCGGTCAGCTGCAGCCGTGCGGCGGCGTCGGACAGATCGTCGGCGTGCAAGCCAACATTCGCCGCGATCACCGCTGGTCGGTCGAGCGCGCGATCGAGGGCGCCGACGCGGTGGTCAATCTGGTCGGCATCCTGGCCGAATCGGGCAAGCAGTCGTTCTCCGACGTCCAGGCCGACGGCGCGCTGCTGGTGGCGGAGGTCGCCAAGGCGGCGGGGCTCTCCTCGATGGTCCATCTCTCGGCGATCGGCGCCGACGAGAATTCGCCCTCGGCCTACGCCCGCTCCAAGGCGATGGGCGAGAAGGCGGTTCTGCACACGCTTCCCGGTTCGGTGATCCTGCGGCCGTCGGTGCTGTTCGGACCGGACGACGACTTCTTCAACAAGCTGGCGATGCTGGCGACGCTGTCGCCGGTGCTGCCGCTGGTGGGCGGCGGCAAGACCCGGTTCCAGCCGGCCTTCGTGCGCGACGTCGCCGAGGCGGTGGCGATCGCGGTCGAGGGCGGCGCCGAGGCGGGCACGACCTACGAACTCGGCGGGCCGGAGGTGAAGACCTTCCGCGAATGCGTCGAGGCGGTGCTCGAGGCGTCGCATCGCAAGCGTCTGCTGGTGCCGCTGCCGTTCGGACTGGCCAAGATCCAGGCCAAGTTCCTGCAGATGCTGCCCAAGCCGCTGCTGACCGAGGACCAGGTCGAGCTGCTCAAGGCCGACAACGTGGTGTCTGACGCGGCGGTCGCCGAAGGGCGCACCTTCGCCGGGCTCGGCATCGACCCGACCTCGATCGAGGCGGTGCTGCCGAGCTATCTGTGGCGCTTCCGGCCGCAGGGCCAGTTCGACCGCCGCCCGGCCTGAGCCGTTTCGCGAGCCGAACCGATGCCGGATCTTCGACGGGGCCCCCAGCGGGCCCCGTTCGCGTTTCCGGGGCGTCGGCGGCGCGCGCATCGGGAGGGGCGATCGGCGCGACTTGTCGGGGCGGGACGCGGGGCCTATACCAAAGGTTCGAGGGGCGGCCCCACGGCCCTCACCCCCGATCACGGATCGCGATGCTCACGCTCTATCACCATCCCTTCTCCTCCTCGAGCCGGTTCGCACGTCTCGTCTGCGCCGAATACGGGTTGACGCCCGATCTGGTGGTGGAGAAGCCGTGGGAGCGGCGGCGCGACTTCCTGCTGCTCAATCCGGCCGGAACGCTGCCGGTGCTGGTGGAGAACGACGGCCCGCCGATCTGCGGGGCGACGGTGATCATGGAATATCTCGACGAGACGCGCGGCTATGCGATGGGCGATCGGCGGCTGATGCCGGCGCACGCCGAGACGCGGGCGGAGGTGCGGCGGCTGGTCGACTGGTTCCTCGACAAGTTCGACGGCGAAGTGGTCGGCTATCTGGTGCACGAGAAGATCTTCAAGCTGGAGATCCCGCGCGTGCAGGGCGGGGGCGAGCCCGATTCGGCGGTGCTGAGGGCGGCGCGCACCAACATCCGCCATCACCTCAAGTACATCGGTTGGCTGACGGCGACGCGCGACTGGCTCGGCGGCGCGCGGCTGTCCTTCGCCGATCTGGCGGCGGCGGCGGCGCTGTCCTGCGTCGACTATCTCGGCGAGGTGCCGTGGGAGGCGGAGGAGACGACCAAGGCGTGGTACACGCTGGTGAAGTCGCGCCCGTCGTTCCGCACGCTGCTCACCGACCGCATCCTGGCGATCCCGCCGGCGGCGTCCTACGCCGACCTCGACTTCTGACCCCTCTTCCCTCGCGAGATCCGATCATGACGCACGCACCCGTCGCACTTCCGTTCGTCGTGGCGATCGACGGGCCGGCGGCGGCGGGCAAGGGGACGCTGGCCGAGCGGCTGGCGGGGCATCTCGGCCTGCCCTATCTCGACACCGGCCTGCTCTATCGCGCCATCGGCCGGCTGATGTTCGATCGCGGCTTCGATCTCGACGACGCGGAGCTGGCGGGGCAGTTCGCCGCCGCACTCGACCCGGAGGATCTGCGGCGGGGCGACCTGCGCGGACGCGAGGCGGGGGAGCTGGCGTCGCGGGTGGCGGTCCACAAGCCGGTGCGCGCGGCGCTGGTCGACTTTCAGCGGTCGTTCGCGGCGCGGGCGCCGGGCGCGGTGCTCGACGGGCGCGACATCGGCACGGTGATCTGTCCCGACGCGGACGTGAAGATCTTCGTCACGGCCTCGCCGGAGGTGCGGGCGCGGCGGCGCACCGACGAGCTACTCGCCAAGGGGCGCGACGTCCACTACGAGACCATTCTCGACGAGGTGAAGGCGCGCGACGAGCGCGACGGCACCCGCGCCGAGGCACCGCTGAAGCCGGCGGCGGACGCGGTGGTGCTCGACACCTCGTGCCTCGATCGCGACGGGGCGTTCGCCCGCGCGCTGGAGATCGTCGCGGCGGCGCGCGCGGCCCGACGGGACGGGTGAGAAAGCGGCGCCGCGCCTTCGGTTCTCGACGCATTCGGCTTGCCGGGCGGGGCGCCATCGGCTATGGAAGCCCGGTTCGAACGACGCCCGCTCGCGGGACGTCGGGACGGTCGTCCGCCCGCGTGGTCCGAAACCCGCGGCGGAGCGACGGTCCGATCGAACGAGACCCGGTCTCGATCAACGTTCGCCGGCGCCGGCCCGTGGGGCTTCCCACGGAAGTGTCTCGTCATTCGCGAGACACCGGGCGGGATCGAGACGCACACCAACGCCAACCCGCCGGCGCACGCCGTTTTCGGCATCAGGAGTTTCAATGTCTCAGATGAACCCCACCCGCGAAGATTTCGCCGCGCTTCTCGACGAGTCCTTCGAGCAGTCCAATCTCTACGAAGGTTCCGTCGTCAAGGGCAAGGTCGTCGCGATCGAGAAGGATCTCGCGGTCATCGACGTCGGCCTGAAGGTCGAAGGTCGTGTCGCCCTCAAGGAATTCGGCGCCCAGGCGCGCGACGGCGGCCTCAAGGTCGGCGACGAGGTCGAGGTCTATCTCGACCGTGTCGAGAACGCGCTCGGCGAAGCCGTGATCTCCCGTGAGAAGGCGCGCCGCGAAGAGAGCTGGACCCGTCTCGAAGAGGCCTTCGCCAAGAACGAGAAGGTCACCGGCATCATCTTCAATCAGGTCAAGGGTGGCTTCACGGTCGACCTCGACGGCGCCGTGGCGTTCCTGCCGCGCAGCCAGGTCGACATCCGTCCGGTCCGCGACGTCGGTCCGCTGATGCACGTGCCGCAGCCGTTCCAGATCCTCAAGATGGACAAGCGCCGCGGCAACATCGTCGTGTCGCGCCGTACCGTTCTGGAAGAGACCCGCGCGGAGCAGCGTTCGGAGCTGGTGCAGAGCCTGCAGGAGAACCAGATCGTCGACGGCGTGGTCAAGAACATCACCGACTACGGTGCGTTCGTCGACCTCGGCGGCATCGACGGCCTGCTGCACGTCACCGACATCGCGTGGCGCCGCATCAACCATCCCTCCGAGGTGCTCACGATCGGTCAGACCGTCAAGGTCCAGATCATCCGCGTCAACCCGGAGACCCACCGCATCTCGCTCGGCATGAAGCAGCTCGAGGCGGATCCGTGGGACGGCATCGTCGCCAAGTATCCGGTGAACGCCAAGTTCAACGGCCGCGTGACCAACATCACCGACTACGGCGCGTTCGTCGAGCTGGAGCCGGGCATCGAAGGTCTGATCCACGTCTCCGAGATGAGCTGGACCAAGAAGAACGTCCATCCGGGCAAGATCGTTTCGACCTCGCAGGAAGTCGAAGTGATGGTGCTCGAGGTCGATCCGGTCAAGCGTCGCATCTCGCTCGGTCTGAAGCAGACTCTGGCCAATCCGTGGGAAGTCTTCGTCGACAAGTACCCGCAGGGCACGATCGTCGAGGGCGAGGTCAAGAACAAGACCGAGTTCGGTCTGTTCGTCGGTCTCGACGGCGACGTGGACGGCATGGTCCACCTCTCCGACCTCGACTGGAGCCGTCCGGGCGAGCAGGTCATCGAGGAGTTCCGTCGCGGCGACAAGATCAAGGCCGTGGTTCTCGACGTCGACGTCGAGAAGGAGCGCATCTCGCTCGGCGTGAAGCAGCTCGCCGGTGACCCCTTCGAGAAGGCCGGCGACATCCGTCGCGGCGCCATCGTCACCTGCGAAGTGACCGAGGTGAAGGAAGGCGGCATCGACGTCAAGATCGTCGACAGCGAGTTCACCACCTTCATCAAGCGCTCGGAGCTGGCGCGCGAGCGTGGCGATCAGCGCCCCGACCGCTTCGCCGTCGGCGAGCGTCTCGACGCCCGCGTGATCCAGTTCGACCGCAAGACCCGCAAGGTCTCGGTGTCGATCAAGGCGCTCGAAGTGGCCGAAGAGAAGGAGGCGATCGCCCAGTTCGGTTCGTCCGACTCCGGCGCCTCGCTCGGCGACATCCTCGGCGCGGCGCTGCGTGCCCGCACCGAAGACAAGTGATCGCGATCCGGCCGGGCCCGTTCGGGCTCGGCCGATCGATCCTCGTCAGACCCGCGTCGGGAAACCGGCGCGGGTCTTTCGTCTTCGGGACCCGCCGGGCCTTGTCGACGAGGGGGTGGGCTGATACCCCTTCGCGGATGCTCGCGGAGGTTCCTCGATGATGCTCGACCCGGATGCGATCGCCGACCGTCGGCGCCTGAAGCGCAAGCTCGGGGTCTGGCGCATCCTCGCCTTCGTCGCCGCGGTGGTGGCGCTGGTGGCGATCGCCGCGCGGTTCGAAGCGATCGACGGGATCGGCGCCAAGTCGCTGCCGCACGTGGCGCGCATCACCGTCAAGGGCATGATGCTGCCCGACCGCGCGCTGATCGAGATGATCGACAAGATCGCCAAGGCCGACGCGGTCAAGGGCGTGGTGGTGGACATCGACAGTCCGGGCGGGGCGAGTTCGGCCGGGGAGGCGCTGCACGGCGCGCTGCGGCGACTCGCCGAGAAGAAGCCGACTGCGGCCTTCGTCGGCTCGCTCGCGGCCTCGGCCGGCTACATGGCGGCGATCGGCACCGACCACGTCGTCATCCGCCGCTCGGCGCTGACCGGCTCGATCGGCGTGCTGGTGCAGTGGGGCGACGTCACCGATCTGATGAAGACGGTCGGGGTCAAGCTCGAGGAGGTGAAGTCCTCGCCGATGAAGGCGGAGCCGACCCCGTTCAAGCCGACCTCGCCGGAGGCGCGGGCGATGCTCGATCGGGTGGTCAAGGACACCTACGACTGGTTCGTCGGACTGGTGGCGGAGCGACGCGGGCTGACGCCGGCGGCGGCGCGCGAGCTCGCCGACGGGCGGGTGGTGACCGGTGCGCAGGCGGTGAAGCTGAAGCTCGCCGACGAGATCGGCGAGGAGCGGACCGCGATCGAGTGGCTGCAATCGAAGGGTGTGGCGGCCGATCTGCCGATCCGCGACTGGAAGCCGAAGGCCGGCGCCGACGCGTGGCCGACGGTGAGCGCGCTCGCGGAGGCGACGACGCGCGGAATTGCCGCGGCTCTCGGCCTCGAGGGGGTGATCGCGCGTACCGGCTCGCTTGACGTACCGCAGTCCGTTTGGCACCTTGGGCGCGAAGAAAATCCGAGTGTTTCCGGGGAGATCGGTCGATGATCAAGTCCGAGCTGGTGGCGAGACTGGCCGAGCGCAATCCCCATCTCTATCAGCGCGACGTCGAGCACATCGTCAACGCGGTGCTGGACGAGATCACCGGGGCGCTGACGCGCGGCGATCGGGTCGAGCTGCGAGGATTCGGCGCGTTTTCGGTCAAGAATCGCCCCGCGCGCACCGGCCGCAACCCTCGGACGGGGCAGAAGGTGGCGGTGACCGAGAAATACGTGCCGTTCTTCAAGACCGGCAAGGAAATGCGCGAGCGCCTCAACGACGGCGTCGACCTCGGCGACTGATCGCCGGTTCCGTTCCCCTCACTCGGAAGTCGTGACGATGATGCGCCTCCTCTCCTGGCTTCTCGCCCTGCCGATCGGCATCGTGGTGGTGGCGCTGTCCGTCGCCAACCGCAAACCGGTGACGTTGGCGCTCGATCCGTTCCGGCCCGACAGCCCGGCCTTCGCCGTGTCGGTCCCGCTGTTCCTGCTGGTGCTGGGGGCGATGATCCTCGGCGTGGTGCTGGGCGGGCTGGCGGTGTGGTGGCGTCAGCGCATCCATCGGCGCGCGGCGCGCGAGCGCGGTCGCGAGGCGGCGCGGCTGGAGGCGGAGCGGGCCAAGCTCGCCGCCGACATCGCCCAGCGCGACGGCGTGGTCGCCGGTCTGGCGCTGCCGGCACCGGGCGCGCGGGCGGCCTGAGGGCGGCGCGTACCAATTCTCGGTTTCCTTCGGAGGAGGCGTCGATGCAGAGCTTCGATGCGGCGGCGATCGACCGCGCCCTGACGCGCGAGACGATGGTCGAGGCGTTGCGGGCGGGGTTCCGCGAGGCGGTGGTCACGCCGGTGCGTCACCATCACCCGATGGTGCGGGCGGGCGAGGCCGACGCCATGCTGCTGCTGATGCCGGCGTGGAGCGACGTCTCGGCGGCGATCGCGGCGGACGCGGTGATGGGGGTGAAGATCGTCTCGGTGGTGCCGGGCAACGCGACGCGCGGGCTCGCCTCGGTGATCGGCGCCTACGTGCTGATGTCGGGGGTGACGGGCGAACCGCTGGCGGTGATGGACGGCACGCGGCTGACGCTGTGGCGCACGGCCGGGGCCTCGGCGCTGGCGGCCGACTTCCTGGCGCGGCGGGACGCGTCGCGGCTGGCGATGGTGGGGGCGGGGGCGCTGTCGGAGCATCTGATCGAGGCGCATGCGAGCGTTCGGCCGATCTGCGAGGTGGTGATCTGGAACCGCTCGCGCGACAAGGCGGACGCTCTGGCGGCGAAGTTCGCGGGCCGGGCGTTCGCGGTCCGGGTGGTCGACGATCTGGAGCGCGCGGTGCGCGAGGCCGACGTGGTGTCGGCGGCGACGATGTCGAGCATGCCGCTGATCCGAGGGGACTGGCTCGCGCCCGGCGCCCACGTCGATCTGGTCGGCGGTTACACGCCGGCCATGCGCGAGGCCGACGACGCGGCGATGGCGCGGGCGAGGGTGTGGGTCGACACGCGGGCCGGGGCGCTGAAGGAGGCGGGCGATCTGACGCAGCCGATCGCCGCCGGGGTGATCCGGGCGGAGGACGTCGCGGGGGAACTCGCGGGGCTCTGTCGGGGCACCGAGACGGGGCGGGGCGGCGACGACGAGATCACGCTGTTCAAGTCGGTCGGCACCGCGCTCGAGGATCTGGTGGCGGCGCGGCTGGTCCGGGCGCGGTCGGCGGGGTGATCGTGGTCAACGATTCGTAAACGACACGGGGCCGACAATGGCCACCGTCGTTCGTCACCGGAGGTCGATCATGGGCGCCCCGTCATTCTCGATCGCCGTTCTAGCGCTCGCGCTCGCGCTCGCGGCCGGGTCCGCCGCCGCGCAGACGTCGGGGGCGCAGGGACAATCGGAGATGGAGGCGGCGCGGGCGGCGCTGCCGCCGAGCGCTGCCAAGGTGCTGTTCGGTTCCAAGCCGACTCCGGCGCAGCTGGCGGCGCGGTCGATCGGGGCCTATTCGCGCGGGTGTCTGGCCGGGGCGGTGGCGCTGCCGGTCGACGGAGCGGCGTGGCAGGTGATGCGCCTCAGCCGCAATCGCAACTGGGGGCATCCGGCGCTGATCGCCTTCCTGGAGCGGTTCGCGGCGGTGGGGCGCGGGGTCGGCTGGCCGGGGCTCCTGGTCGGCGATCTGTCGCAGCCGCGCGGCGGGCCGATGCTGACCGGCCACGCCAGCCATCAGATCGGGCTCGACGCCGACATCTGGTTCCTGCCGATGCCGGCGCGCACGCTCTCGACCGACGAGCGCGAGACGATCTCGGCGATCTCGATGGTGAACATGGAGACCCGCGAGATCGACGGGTCTAAGTGGACCGAGACGCGGGCGAAGCTGGTGCGCGCGGCGGCGCGCGACGGCCAAGTGGCGCGGATCTTCGTGCATCCGGCGATCAAGAAGCGGCTGTGCGACTGGGAGAGCGGCGATCGCGGCTGGCTCGCCAAGGTCCGGCCGTGGTACGGCCACAACTACCATTTCCACGTCCGGCTCGCCTGTCCGGCCGGGGCGGAGGGGTGCGCCGCGCAGGACCCGGTGCCGGCCGGCGACGGTTGCGGCGCCGATCTCGCGTGGTGGCTGGGGCCGGAGCCGTGGCAGCCGGGACCGCCGGAAAAGCCGAGGCCGCCGCTCGAGCTGGCCGATCTTCCGGCCGCGTGCCGGGAGGTGCTGGTGGCGCGCTGAGGCGCCACCCGTCCGTCATCGGCGCGCGATGGCCGATCAGTGGAGCGCGTCCTGGGCCTGATGGCTGCCGTGGATCTTGTCCATCAGCGCGAGCAGCACGCCGGAGCCGACGAAGACGACATGGATGATGGTCATCCACATGATGTCGCGGTCGGTGTATTTGGCGATGTCCATGAAGATCTTGAGCAGGTGAATGCCCGAGATCGCCACGATCGAGGCGATCAGCTTGATCTTGAGGGCGGCGAAATCGACCTTGCCCTTCCAGTCGGGCTGATCCTCGTGGTCGCCGACGTCGATCTTGGAGACGAAGTTCTCGTAGCCGGAGAAGATGACGATCAGCAGGAGATTGCCGGCGAGCGTCAGGTCGATCAGCGACAGAATGGCGAGAACGGTCTGGGATTCGGTGGCGCTCCAGGCGTGGAGGGCGAATTCGGCGAGGCCCTGGACGAACTTGGCCATCAGCACCAGCAGCGCGCCGACCAGACCGACGTACATCGGCGCCATCAGCCAGCGGCTGGCGAAGAGGCCGCGTTCCAGCAGTTTTTCGGCCATCGGGTGATCTCCTCGGCAGGGGGGAACCCCGGGTCGGGGCGAACGAAGGGGCGAACGACGTCGGGGCGACTGCTAGCAGAGTTCGCGCAAGGCTTCCAGTTCGTGGGCGAAGGCGCGGGTACGCAGGTCGTAGAGGTCGCCGCCGAGCTCGAGGGCGTCCTTCTTCAGGCGACGGCGGCGGCGGGCGACGAGATCGAGCACGTCGTCGCGGCCCTCGCCGGAGCCGAGCAGGGCGGGATCGTCCTCGAGACGGTGGCGGAGCACGGCGAGGTCGTGTTCCTCGCCGAGAATCTCGCCCAACTGCTCGAGATCCGACAGAATCGAGCGGCCGGTGACGGCGGTGGGGATGGGCACGAGGGCGGAGAGATGGCGGCGCGCCTTGACGCGCTTGCGCCAGTCGTGGAGGGCGGCGACCGAGGTGCCGTCCTCGATCTCGCGCCAATCGCGGCGGCCGCGACGATAGGTCTCGACCAGGGCGTCGGCGAGCAGGCGACCGGCCTCGAAGCGGGTCGGCAGCGAACGGGCGGAGGCTTCGGAGGCGCGCAGACGGGCGGCGATCTCCTCGATCGGCGGGGTGGCCGAATGGGCGACGGCGACGGCGGCCTCCAGGCGCTCGGCGAGGCGGCCGGCGGCGCGTTCGGCCGCTCCGTGCGACTGAGCGTGGAGGCGACGGGCCTCTGCGGCGACGACGTCGGCGTCGCGGGCGCCGGCGAGGAGGCGGGCGGTGTCGCGAATCCGGCGGATGCGGTTCTCGCGGTCGGCGCCGGGCACGGGTTCGAGCACGGTGAAGAGGGAACGCACGCGCTTGAGGTGGCGGCGGGTGCGGTGGATCGCCTCGTCGCGGGGCAGGGCCGGATCGGTCAGCTCGACGCGCGCCGCGGCGATCTCGGCGACGACGAAGCGGCGCAGGCCCTCGGCGAGGGTCTCGCCCTCGTGGAGGAGATGGCGTGCCTTGCCGACGGGGGTGCGGTCGATCGGCGAGGTCGCGAGATCGGGCGGATGCGTGGTCATCGGGCCTCGTGGGCGGTCGGCAGCGGGCAGGCGACGCCGGTGCCGCGCAGGCCGCAATAGCCGTTCGGGTGGACGTCGAGATACTGCTGGTGCTCGGCCTCGGCGAAGTAGAAGGGAGGGGCCGGGCGGATCTCGGTGGTGAGGGCGTCGTGTCCGGCCGCGCGCAGGGCGTCGTCGTAGCGCGTAGCGGAGGCGCGGGCGGCCTCGGCCTGGGCGTCGTCGGTGGTGTAGATCGCCGAACGATACTGGGTGCCGACGTCGTTGCCCTGGCGCATGCCCTGGGTCGGGTCGTGGGCCTCCCAGAAGACGCGCAGGAGGTCGTCGTAGCTCACGAGGGCGGGGTCGAACACCACCAGCACCACCTCGGTGTGACCGGTGCGACCGGAGCAGACCTCGGCGTAGGTCGGGTTGGGCGTCTCGCCTCCGGCATAGCCGACGGCGGTGAGGACGACGCCGGGGAGGCGCCAGTAGAGGCGTTCGGCGCCCCAGAAACAGCCGAGACCGAAGATCGCGGTCGACGTGCCGGCCGGGTAGGGCGGCTTCAACGCGAGACCGGTGAGGCGATGGCGCGCGGCGGTGGGAATCGGGTCGGGACGGCCGGGCATGGCTTCGCCGGGGCCGGGAAGCCGGGTTTTCTCACCGAACAGAGAGAAGAGAGCCATCGTCACCTCCGATTTCGCGTTCGCGGACACCGCCGACGACGCGAGTTCGGCCCGAGGCCGTCATCGATACGGGGCGTGTTCGACACTTCCATGACGTCGGGCGAAACTCGGCCGATTCAAGGGGTGACGCCGATCTTCTCGGCGGGCGGGCGGGCGAGGGCGATCAGGGCGGAGCCGATCACCGCGAGCACCGCCCAGGTCGGCAGGGCGAGGAGCGTCTCGCGCAGGGTCGCCCAGAGCGCGGGCGAGAGCCGGGTCTCGACGAAGGCGCCGGCGGCGGCGAGGGAGGCCGGGGCGAGTTCGGCCCAGGTGGTGGCGAGGGCGGTCAGGACGAGGCGGGCGGCGGCGATCGACTTCGTGCCGTCGAGCACGGCGGCGGCGAAGCCGGCGGCGAGGATCCACAGACCGATCGAGCGGACGAGAAAGCGGATCATCCGGACCTCCCTGGCGGTGCGACGCGCGACGACGCGACTCGCCGCACGCTCCCCTCCCTCGTCAATAGTTCCGGGGGCGGCGCGACGCAACGGCGACCGACCGACGCCGTTCGTGGCGTTTTCCGCAGTGCAGCATGAAAAGAATTGATTTTTCAATCGATTACGAGCGATTTCGTGCCGTCGAGGGGCTTGCCCCGACGAGGCGCCGCCATTAACGCTTGCGGCGAGTGGTCGCAGTCGAAAGTCGAGTATTTCGGACCGATGCGATCCCGCTCGGCCCCGCGCGACCGATGATCGGCCGGGACCTGCGAGACAACCGACGGAGCGAACGATGGCGAACGAGACGACCTCCGAGAAGGCCGCGGACCGAGCGAAGCGGTCTCACAACGACGAACTCTCGGAAGCCGCGCTGTTCTTCCACAAGATGCCGCGTCCGGGAAAGCTGGAGATCCAGGCGACCAAGCCGCTCGGCAACCAGCGCGATCTGGCGCTGGCCTATTCGCCGGGCGTGGCGGCGCCGTGTCTGGCCATCCGCGACGATCCGGAATGCGTCGCCGACTACACCGCGCGCGGCAATCTGGTCGCGGTCGTCTCCAACGGTACGGCCGTGCTCGGGCTCGGCAACATCGGGCCGCTGGCGTCGAAGCCGGTGATGGAGGGCAAGGCGGTCCTCTTCAAGAAGTTCGCCGACATCGACGTGTTCGACATCGAGATCGACGCGCCGACGGTCGATCGCATGGTCGACGTGATCTCGGCGCTGGAGCCGACCTTCGGCGGCATCAATCTCGAGGACATCAAGGCGCCGGAGTGTTTCGAGGTCGAACGCATCCTGCGCGAGAAGATGAACATTCCCGTCTTCCACGACGATCAGCACGGCACGGCGATCATCGTCGCGGCGGCGGTGCTCAACGGGCTCGACATTGCGGCCAAGGCGCTGGGCGAGGTCAAGATCGTCGCCTCGGGCGCGGGCGCGGCGGCGTTGGCCTGCCTCAACCTGCTGGTCTCGCTCGGCGCCCGGCGCGAGAACATCTGGGTGTGCGACATCGAGGGTCTGGTCTACGAGGGCCGCGAGGCGCTGATGGACCCCTACAAGTCGATCTACGCCAAGGCCACCGACAAGCGGGTGCTGGCGGAGGTGATCGACGGGGCGGACGTGTTCCTCGGTCTCTCGGCGGGCGGGGTGCTGAAGCCGGACCTGCTGAAGTCGATGGCCGCGAAGCCGATGATCCTGGCGTTGGCCAATCCGACGCCGGAGATCATGCCGGATCTCGCCCGCGAGGTGCGGCCCGACGCGATGATCTGCACCGGGCGCTCGGACTTCCCCAATCAGGTCAACAACGTCCTGTGCTTCCCCTACATCTTCCGCGGCGCGCTCGACGTCGGCGCGACCACCATCAACGAGGAGATGAAGCGAGCGGCGGTGCGGGCGATCGCCGAGCTGGCGCGCGAGGAGCCCTCGGACGTGGCGGCGCGCGCCTACGGCGGGGTGACGCTGACGTTCGGGCCCGAATACCTGATCCCGTCGCCGTTCGATCAGCGCCTGATCCTGCGCATCGCGCCGGCGGTGGCGAAGGCGGCGATGGAGACCGGGGTGGCGGTTCGCCCGATCCGCGACTTCGACGCCTATGTCGAGAAGCTCGGCCGCTTCGTGTTCCGCTCGGGTCTGGTGATGAAGCCGGTGACGGCGGCGGCCAAGGCCTCGAAGGTCAAGAGCCGGATCGTCTATTCCGACGGCGAGGACGAGCGCATCCTGCGCGCCGCCCAGGTCTTGATCGAGGAGGAGATCGCCGTGCCGATCCTGATCGGGCGGCCGAAGGTGATCGAGGCGCGGTGCGAGAAGTTCGGCCTGCGCATCCGGCCGGGCAGCGACATCGAGGTGGTCGATCCGGCCGCCGATCCCCGCTACAACGACTACGTCTCGACCTATTTCGCCAAGGTCGGGCGCAAGGGCGTGACGCCCGACGCGGCGCGCACGATCGTGCGGTCGAACGCCACGGTGATCGGGGCGGTGGCGGTGGAGCGCGGCGACGCGGACGTGCTGATCTGCGGTCTCGACGGCGGGTTCATTCGCCATCTCCGGGTGGTCGAGGACGTGATCGGCCTCGATTCGGACGATGCCCACTTCGCCACGCTGTCGCTGCTGATCTCGCAGCGTGGGGCGTGGTTCATGACCGACACCTACGCCACGCCCGATCCGACGGCGGAGGAGATCGCCCGCACCACGCAGTTGGCGGCGCGGCACATCCGCCGCTTCGGTCTGGCGCCGAAGGCGGCGCTGCTGTCGGCGTCGAACTTCGGCTCGCGCGATCTGGTCTCGGCCTCGAAGATGCGTTCGGCGCTGAAGATCGTGCACGCGCAGGAGCCGGGGCTCGAGATCGACGGCGAGATGCACGGCGACGCGGCGCTGTCGAAGCTGATGCGCGAGCGCATCATGCCGGACTCGCCGCTCAAGGGCGAGGCGAACCTGCTGGTGTTCCCCTCGCTCGACGCCGCCAACATCACGCTGAACCTCGTCAAGGCGATGACCGACGCGCTGCACGTCGGCCCGATCCTGCTCGGCACGGCGCGGCCGGCGCACGTGCTGACGCCGTCGGTGACGTCGCGCGGCGTGGTCAACATGTCGACGCTGGCCGCGGTCGAGGCGCTGTCGCGCCGTCACGGCGGCTGAGCGCGCCGGGGAAACGGAGAGGCGCGGACGGGCGTTCGGCGAAGGCCGACGTCCTGTCCGCGCCTCTTTGCTTAACCCCGCCTTAAAACGCCCGAAATAACCTTCCACCAGGGACACCGCCGCTCGACCCTCGGGCGGCGGGGGCAGGAGGGGTGCGGGTGGCGCGGTATTCGGACCGGCGACGAGATCCGGTGTTCGAGGAGGAGGAGGATGCTCCCGATCGCCTCGATCTGCGCCTGCGCCCGGAGGATCGGCCGACGGCGGGTCGCGGACCGGTGCGGCGCGGACCGCCGCGCGAGGCCGGTCGCGGACGGGTCGAACCGGCGCTCTACATCGAGGAACGACCGCTCGCGGCCCATCGCGACGAGGAGGAGCGCCCGCGTCGGCGGCCGCGCCGCGATCACGAGAGCGAGCGGGAGAGCGAGGACGGCATGCGCGCGGAGGAGCCGCGACGGCGACGTGGAGGCGGGCGTCCGCCGGGCGGGTTCGGCCGGGCGATGCGACGCCTCGTCTACTGGGGCGTGGTGCTGGGCATCTGGGGCTTCGTCGGGCTGGCCGGCATCGTCTTCTACTACGGCGCGCGTCTGCCGCCGACGTCGGAATGGGCGGTGCCGAACCGGCCGGCGAACGTCAAGATCCTGTCGGCGGACGGCAAACTCGTGGGCAATCGCGGCGACACCGGCGGCGAGATGGTCCGCATCGCCGACATGCCGCCGTGGCTGCCGGGCGCGGTGATCGCGATCGAGGATCGGCGGTTCCATTCGCACTTCGGCGTCGATCCGATCGGGCTGGCGCGCGCGGTGGTGGTCAATCTGACCAAGCGCGGCGCGGCGCAGGGCGGCTCGACCCTGACCCAGCAGCTCGCCAAGAATCTGTTCCTGACCCAGGAGAAGACGTTCGGGCGCAAGGTGCAGGAGGTGCTGCTGGCCTTGTGGCTGGAGAGCAGCCACTCCAAGAACGACATTCTCGAGCTCTATCTCAACCGCGTCTACATGGGCGCGGGTACCTACGGGGTCGACGCGGCGGCGCGGCGCTATTTCGGCAAGTCGGCGCGCGAGGTGACGCCGATGGAGGCGGCGATGCTCGCCGGGCTGCTCAAGGCGCCGTCGCGCTATGCGCCGAGCCACGATCCGGAGCGGGCGCGCGAGCGGGCGCAGACCGTGCTGGCGGCGATGGTCGACACCGGCGTGATCACCGAGGGGCAGCGTCAGGCGGCGCTGGCGCAACCACGCGTGATCTTCACCCAGGGCAACGCCGGCGCGGAGAACTACGTCGCCGACTGGGTAATGGACCAGTTGCCGAGTTACATCGGGGCGATCGACAAGGACGTGATCGTCGAGACGACGATCGATTCCTCGCTGCAGATGCTGGCGGAGGCGGCGCTGCAGGCGGGGATGGCGCAGTTCGGCGACAAGAAGGACGTCGGCCAGGGCGCGGTGGTCTCGCTCGATCCGAACGGGGCGGTCAAGGCGATGGTCGGCGGCGTCGACTATTCCAAGAGCCAGTTCAACCGCGCCACCCAGGCCAAGCGCCAGCCGGGCTCGACCTTCAAGCCGTTCGTCTATCTGACGGCGATCGAGCGCGGGCTGACCCCGGACACGGTCCGCGAGGACGCGCCCTTCACCTACAAGAGCTGGAGCCCCAAGAACAACGACAAGGAGTTCCGGGGCGCGATCACGCTCAAGGAGGCGCTGGCGCAGTCGATCAACACGGTGGCGGCGAAGCTGGCGATCGAGGTCGGGCCGGCGCGAGTGGTGGAGACGGCGATGCGGCTCGGCATCACCTCGCCGCTGACGGCGACGCCGTCGATCGCGCTCGGCACCTCGGAGGTGACGCCGCTCGAGATCACCGGGGCGTTCGTGCCCTTCGCCAACGGCGGCTTCGGCGTCGTCCCACACGTGGTCACGCGCATCCGCGCGGCCGACGGCAAGGTGCTCTATCAGCGCAAGGGCACGGGGATCGGCCGGGTGATCGAGCCGGGTGCGCTCGCGGCGATGCATTCGATGCTGGCGGAGACGCTGGCCAACGGCACCGGGCGCAAGGCGCAGATCCCCGGCTGGCCGGCGGGGGGCAAGACCGGCACGTCGCAGGATTTCCGCGACGCCTGGTTCATCGGCTACACCGGGCTGCTGACCACCGGCGTGTGGCTCGGCAACGACGACGGTCAGCCCACCAAACGCGGCACCGGCGGCTCGCTGGCCACCGTGGTGTGGCAGCGCTTCATGCTCGACGCCCATCGCGGCCATCAGGCGGTGGCGATCCCCGGCACGGGCCGGGCGACGGGCGAGGCGACGGCGAGCGCGCCGGCGGTTCAGTCCGGGGTGGCGACGGCGGCGCCGACGGTGCTCGGCGCCCCGGCGAGCGACGCCCGCTC
>JBEOKB010000204.1:0-6509 GCA_040275425.1 Siculibacillus sp.
CGCGGCCCCCGCGAGGGCTGAACGCGGCGCGCGATCGGGCTCGCCGTCTCACAGGGCGGCGAGTTCGGCCAGCAGCTTCGCGGTGGCGACCGGCTCGGCGCGTTCGGCGACCGAGGCGCGGATCGCCTCGGCGTCGAGACCGGCGTCGAGATCACGCTTCAGCGCGACGATGGTGTCGAGGAAGGCGTCGGCGGTCATCTCGGGCGCGAAGCGCACCGCCGGATTGTCGCCGTAGGCGCCGGTGAGCGTCGGAAGGGGCGAGAGCACGTAGGGCCTCCCGCTCGCCAGCGTCTCGACGATGATGAAGGGCGAGCCCTCGCCGAAATGCGAGCACATCAGCCCCATGTGGCATTCGGAGATCGCCCGCGTCAGGCCCTTGGCGTCGAGCAGGCCGGTGCAGTCGACGACGTCGGTCGCGCCCGCCTTCTCCACCTCCTCGACGTCCTTGCCGAAGTAGCGGAACTCGATCGCCTCGCCGAAGCGCTCGCGGCCGCGGCGGAAGATCTCGAACAGGAGTTTGGGGTTCTTCTGCTCGACGATGCGACCGGCGTAGAAGACGACGGTCTTCGCCGACTTCGGCAGCGGCGTCGCGGTGAAGTGGTCGTCGTACCAGGCGTCGATGTGGGCGAGGCGACGGCCGAGCCGGGCGATCACGCCCGCCGACAGGCCGCTGTCGTCGCGGCCGACCACCTGCACCCGATCCGCAACGAGCGGCAGGAACCAGCACGCCAGATCGTGGACGATGCGCTTGGCCTTTTCGCCCGCGCCGGGGCCGGTGCCGTGGATGGTGAAGACCCTGGCGCCGGGGAACATCCAGGCGAAGGCGACGTATTCGGGGCGCGAGAACTCCAGCACCGGCCGTTTCGCGGCGGCGAGGCGCTTGCGGATGGCGAAGACGTTGCCGATCACCGCCAGCGCGAAGGGGATCCACTTCGGCCCCGGCAGTTCGGGCAGGGCGAGGCCGATGCGGTTCGCCGCCGGGACGGCCGGTTCCTCCGAGATCAGCAGCGCGTCGTCGCCGCCCGCCGCCAGCAGCGTGTCGACGTAGCGCTCGATGCCGCCCTGCGCGTCGGTGACGTCGTTCTGATGGAAGAAGGCGAACATGGACCGGTCCCGCGCGTGATGACACTCGCGAAAGGTTCTAGCGCGTCGATCTGAAGATCGGGTTGAGGGGCGCGGTTTCCGCTTTCTTACGCAACGCGGTTGGTGGGGTGGCCGGCGACGAAGGCCTCGATGTTGGCGTGGAGGCGGTCGGCGAGCCCCTGCACGGCCTCGCGCGAGGCCCAGCCGACGTGCGGTGTGACGACGGCGTTGGGCAGGCGGGCGATGCGCATGAGGAGCGAGTCGGCCGCCGGGGGTTCGGGAAGCGTCACGTCGACGCCCGCGCCGGCGATGGCGCCGCTCTCGAGCGCCGCCAGAAGGGCGGCCTCGTCGACGAGACCGCCGCGCGCGGTGTTGATCAGGAGCGCCGAGCGCTTCATCGCCGCGAGTTCGGCCGCGCCGATCAGGTCGCGGTTCTCGGGGCGGAGCGGACAGTGCAACGTGATCACGTCACTGCGGGCGAGGAACTCGGCGAAGGGCACCGCGTCGGGGTTCTTCGTCGGGCCGGTCCTGCGACCGGCGAAGATCGGGATCATGCCGAAGCCGCGCCCGATCGCCGCCACAGCCTGCCCGAGCGAGCCCTCCCCGACGATGCCGAGCGTCGATCCGGAGAGATCGGCGATGGGGAAGTCGTGGTAGCAGAACTGCGCCGCCGCCTGCCACCGCCCGTCGAGCACCGACTGGCGATAGGAGACGAGCGAGCGGCGCAGCGCCAGGATCAGAGCGAAGGTGTGCTCCGGCACGGTGGCGCGGGCGTAGTCGCGCACGTTGGAGACGACCACGCCCGCCGCGCGCGCGGCGTCGAGATCGACGTTGTCGGAGCCGGTGGCGGCGAGCGCGATCATGGCGAGACGCGGCGCGGCGGCGAACTGGGCGGCGCGGATCGGCACCTTGTTGGTGATGACGACGTCGGCCGGGGCGATACGCTCGGCCAGTTGCTCGGGCGCGGTGCGGCCATGGACGATCAGCTCGTGGGGGAACGAGAACGGCGCGAGCACGGTGTCGGCGCGCAGGGTGTCGGCATCGAGGAAGACGACGCGCAGCGGGCGATCGACGGGCAGGGCAGGGGACATCGCGCGGGGCACCTCTGGAACACGGGCGGCGGCGGGGCGATCTCGTCGCGCCGGTGCCTCAGGGTGCGCGAGGACGCGGCACGGTTCAAACGAATTGATCCGATGGGGGCCATCACCACGAGCGATCGTTCGGCGAGTTACGGCGCGCGATCGATCGCCTCGGCGACGTCGGAGACCACCGATCCGCCGACGGCGTCGCCGGGGTCGTGGTGGGCGAGGAGCGCCAGAGCCTCGGCGGCGGCCTCGGGCTCGCCGCGCCTGAGCCGGATGAAGGCGAGCGCCTTCAGGGTATAGAGCGCGAAGCGGCCGGGACCGTCGAGCGACACCTCGCCCGGCACCCAGGTCGCCGGATCGGGGCCGAGGTCGGCGGCGCGGGCGGCCTGCACGAGGCCGCCTTCGGCGGCGGCGAGGGCGGCGTCGAGATCGCCGGAATAGGTGTGGATCTTGTAGAGGCAGAACCAGGTGGCGAGCGCGGTCGGATCGAGCGCCAGCGCCTCGCGGAAGGCGGCGTCGGCGGCGGCCCTGTCGGTGCGATGGAGCACGACGCCGCGCTGTAGGATTTCGTTCACGCCGTCGGGAAGCTCACCGAAGTCGACGGCGTCGCCGTCGGCGCCCGCGCCGCGCCTCTCTCGCCTCATGTCGCAAAACCCCCGCGTTTCGGCCGTATCGCGGGCGCTCACGCAAGAAGCGGACCGAACGGCACGGCGCTTGAATGGGGCGATGCGAAACTCGCACGAGAGGGGTGTCGCTCCATGTCGCTGGAAATTCCGCAGGTCTATCGCCACCACGTCTTCGCCTGTTTCCAGAGCCGCCCGCCGGGGCATCCGCGCGGGTCGTGCGGGGCGCAGGGGGCGGAGCCGCTGTGGCAGCGCCTCGGCTTCTGCATCGAATCCATGCGCGATCCGACCGTGGCGATGACCGCGACCGGGTGCCTCGGCTTCTGCCGGGCCGGGCCGCTGATGGTGGTCTATCCGGAGGGCATCTGGTACGCGCCCAAGACTGAGGCCGACATCGACGAGATCTGCGAGAAGCATCTTGAGAAGGGCGAGCCGGTCGAGCGGCTGATCGTCGTACCGAAGATCTGACGGCCGAAAGATAAGGGGGCGCGGTCGCCCGCGTCCCCTCGGGACGGATCTCAGGTGAAGCCTCATACCCGGCTCATGAAGAACCGACTCGTTGCGCTGAGGTTTCTCCCCCTGTTCGGCTTCACCCTGAGGCGCCCGGCGAAGCCGGGCCTCGAAGGGCGAAGCCGGTGACGAGCGGTGCCATACGGCCATCGCCCTTCGAGGCTCGCTTCGCTCGCGCTTCAGGATGAAGGGCCTCCGCACCCTCTGAGAACAGGTCGGGAATTCCCCAGGCCGGCATCAGGCGGCCTTCACCTCGATCTTCTTCTCGGCCGGCGCTTCCGCCGCCGTCTTGGGCAGCGTCACCGTCAGCACGCCGCCGGCGTAGGTCGCCTCGATCTTGTCGCGATCGATGCCCTCGGGCAACCGGAACGAACGCGAGAACGCGCCATAGCGGCGCTCGCTCACGTGAGCGCCCTTGTCGTCCTCGTCGCGGGTTTCGGTCTTCTCACCCTTCATCGTCAGCAGATCGCCGACGACGGCGACGTCGATCGCCTTCTCGTCGAGGCCGGGCAGCTCGGCGGTCACCCGCCAGGCGCCGTCCTTCTCCACCACGTCGACCGCAGGGACGAGATCGAACCGGGTCATCCAGCGCGACGTGTCGTCGAGGACGGTCGTCGGGCGGAAGAGGCCGGTGTCGCGGAACCAACCGCGCCCGAAGTCGTCGAACAGCCGATCCATCTCGCGGCGCAGGTCCGCGAACATCGGCCATCCGCGCGTGGCGGGGGTGGTGCCGACGGTCTTGCTCTCGTCGCGAACGGGCAGTTTCACCGTTTTGTCGGTCATGGCCGTACCTCCTCGAAATCGCCGGGAGGGTCGGGATCATCCGATCTCCCGACGAACGAGACGCTACGACCATTCGCCCGCGAGTTCATTGCGTTGGATCAATGAATCGTGAAAAACGGCGGGATACCGCCGTTTTTCCAGGTTGGCCCGAGCGCGGGGGGGCGGTCAGGCGTGCAGGCTCTCGCCGTGCAGCGACAGGTCCAGGCCTTCGCGTTCCTGTTCGGAGGTGACACGCAGCGGGGCGACGAGGGCCGTGATCCTGAGCGCCGCCCAGGTTCCGGCGACGCACCAGACCGCCGTGACCAGGACGCCGACCGCCTGAATGCCGAGTTGGCGCAGGTTGCCCTCGATCAGCCCGGAGAGTGCGGGGTCGCCGGTGACCGAGGAGGAGGCGAACACGCCGACCAGCAGCGTGCCGAGCAGGCCGCCGACGCCGTGGACGCCGAACACGTCGAGGCTGTCGTCGTAGCCGAGCCTGTGCTTGAGGGCGATACAGAACCAGTAGCAGAGCAGGCCGCCGATCAGGCCGATCACCAGACCCGCCCACGGCTCGATGTAGCCCGAGGCCGGGGTGATCATGCCGAGGCCGGCGATGGCGCCCGAGACCATGCCCAGCACCGAGGGCTTGCCGCGATGGAGCCATTCGAGCGAGGTCCAGGCGATGGCGCCGGCGCAGGCCGAAAGGTGGGTCGAGGCGATGGCCCAGACCGCGCGCGAGCCCGCCGCATAGGCCGACCCGCCGTTGAAGCCGAACCAGCCGACCCAGAGCAGGCCGGTGCCGACCACGGCCATCGACAGGTCGTAGGGGGCGAGGTTCTCGCGGCCGAAGCCCATGCGCTTACCGAGCATCACGGCGGCCACCAGACCGGCGATGCCGGCGTTGATGTGGACGACGGTGCCGCCGGCGTAGTCGAGCAGGCCCATCTTGGCGAGGAAGCCGCCGCCCCACACCCAGTGGGCAGAGGGGACGTAGACCAGGAACAGCCACAGCACGCAGAACAGCGCGAAGGCGGCGAAGTTCATGCGATCGGCGACGGCGCCGCCGACCAGCGCGCAGGTGATGACGGCGAAGGTCATCTGGTAGATCAGAAACAGCATCTCGGGGATGGTCGGCGCCGCCGCCGTGGTGGTGGTGAGGCCGATGCCGCGTCCGAATGTGCGGGCGAGGTCGCCGATCGCCGCGCCGTCGCCGGAGAAGGCGAGGCTGTAGCCGAGCGCGAACCACAGGACCGAGACGATCGCGGTGGCGGCGACCGACTGCGCCATGATCGCAAGCAGGCTCTTCTTGCGCACCATGCCCGCATAGAACAGCGCCAGCGCCGGCAGGGTCATCATCAGGACGAGGCCGGTGGCGACGATCATGAAGCCGGTGTCGGCGGGCGAGATCTCGGGGGTCTCGGCACGGGCGGCGGCGGTGCTCAGGCAAAGCAGCGCCAGCGCCCCGAGAAGGGACGGCGAACGTCTCGGCATGTCGGTCTTCCGTGATCGAGAAGGGTGGGCGCGACCTCCCCCGGTCACACCCGCGGTTCTCGGGCGCGGTCGGGATCGAGCGGGAGGCTCGAGACCGACCGCGCGGGGCGCGAGAAAGGGTTCAGAGGGCGCTGTCGCCGGTCTCGGAGGTGCGGATGCGCATGACCTGCTCGACCGGGGTGACGAAGATCTTGCCGTCGCCGATCTGGCCGGAGTGGGCGGCCGAGCGGATGGCCTCGACGGTGGCGTCGACCATGGAATCGGCGACGGCGACCTCGAGACGGACCTTCGGGATGAAGGAGACGACGTATTCGGCGCCGCGATAGATCTCGGCGTGACCCTTCTGGCGACCGTAGCCCTTCACCTCGGTGATGGTCATGCCGTGGATCTCGAGCTTGGTCAGCGCATCGCGGACCTCGTCGAGCTTGAACGGCTTGATGACGGCGATGACGAGCTTCATGGGGCCCCCTGAATGCGGAAAATTGAAGCGAGTTGGCGAAAGCGTGAGCAAGTCACGTGCCAATTCTGCTCATTTGCAGGTCGACGAGCAATCCTCTTGTGCAGCAATGGAGCCATGACGCGTCTAAAGTTCCGTATGCCCAACAAGAGTGCATGAACATGCCTCGAAAGCATACATCCTGCGTAGGAAGCGGGCAGATGTGAGCGGCGGGGCTTCGCGCAATTCGAAGCGGCCGGGGCAGTTCTGGAATTGCCGAGGAGTTCGCTCGAACCGGAGGTCGTCGTCCCCGGCGAGCGAAGCGAGGGACGGGGATCCACGGGTCTCTCGACCCGGCGAAACGCCGATGGAACCCTTCCCGTCCGCCTCACTCCGGCCGGGGATGGCGCCGATGGTCGCGACGACGAAGCCGATCTGTTCGATGTCCGAAAGAATTTCAGCGAAAACCCCTCACCGGGGCGGGAAGAGCCTGCCGCGCAGCTCTCGCACGGGAGAACG
>JBEOKB010000205.1:0-9216 GCA_040275425.1 Siculibacillus sp.
CGGAGCCCCTCGCGCAGGCGCGGCCAGTCGGCCAGCATGCTCTTCGGAAATCTGAGACCGACCGCGACGCCGGCCACGACCATGTCGTGCAGGCACACGTCCGCCTCCTCGCCCGGCGCGGGCGGCCAGCAGCGGGCGACGAAGGGGCGCACGACGCCCGGTTCGAACCACACCTCCTCGTCGACGTAGCCGGCCTTGGGCGAGAGCCCGCGGCCGACGAGGCCGTTCGGCCCCTCGCGCGGATCCCCGACGAACAGGCGCGAATAGACCGTGGCCAGACGGGCGGCGGCGTCGATTCCATCGCGCGAGGGCTCGATGGTCAGCCACACCACGTCGGGCGGGCGGCCGACCACGTCGAAACGGGCGGAGGTGGCGTCGGTGCGGCCGCTCCACTCGGGTAGGACCAGGGCGAGGTCGAGCCGGTCCCTGGGACCGGCGCGGCGCTGGGTGGCGAAGCGGATCGCGTTGCGGGGGATCGACAGCGCCCGGCCCGCCACGGTGACGGCGACCGGCTCGGGCGAGGTCTCGGAGGTCTCGCGGTCGGCGGCGTCGCGCCACATCACCACGGCGATCGCGGCGGCGACGGCGATCAGGACGGCGACGAGCCACATCGACCGCGACATCGGCGGTACTCCCTCGAACCGGCACGACCGGCGCGCGCGTTAACCCTCTCGGCGATTCGCACCCCGTCTCGGAGAGGAAAGGGGCGACGAAACGAGGGGGGCGTGCTAGGAGTTAAGAAAGTGTTAACAGCCATTTCGTGGGTGCGTCATGTGGTTCGAGTTGGCGATCGCAGCCTATGCGACGGCGTGTGGTTTCGTGGCGGCGGGGCTCCTGTCCTCTCTCTACACCCTGGTCACCGACAAGCCGGTGAAGTTCTCGGTCGAGCTCGAAACCTTCTGGCGCGGCATGGTTGATCTGGTGCTGTGTGCCTTCACCGGGCCGTTCATCATCATGCGCAACGCCATTCGCGGGCGGCGGATCGAGCAGCGCCCGGTCGGCTGGCTGGTGGCCTCCACGGCGATCGCCGCCGGGTGGAGCCTGTGCTCGGGCATCGTGGTGGTGCAGTTCGCCCTGGCGATGCGCAACGGCCTGATCTGATCGACATTCGGGCGACGGCCCTTCGCCGTCGCCCGAGCGCACTTCTCTCGAGGGTCGATCCGCGTCGTCGGGTCGGCCCTTCGTCGTCTCGGGGGGGGGCGGAGCGGCGATGGTCGGCCTTGCGAGCGGGCGGGCGATGGTCTTTCTAGGGGGATCATCGCATCGGCCGCTTCGTGACCCGCGGCCACGACCCGAGGGAGTGCGTCATGGCGATCTGGAAGCTCGACGGGATCGAACCGCAGTTCCCGACCGACGGTCCGTGGTGGGCGGCGCCGAGCGCGGAGCTGATCGGGCGGGTGCGGCTGAAGCGCGACGCCAACGTGTGGTTCGGGGCGGTGCTGCGCGGCGACAACGAGTGGATCGAGATCGGCGAGCGCTCCAACGTCCAGGACATGTCGATGCTGCACACCGACATGGGCTTTCCGCTGACCATCGGCGCGGACTGCACCATCGGCCACAAGGTGACGCTGCACGGCTGCACCATCGGCGACAACACGCTGATCGGCATGGGCGCGACCATCCTCAACGGGGCGAAGATCGGCTCCAACTGTCTGGTCGGGGCCGGGGCGCTGGTGACCGAGGGCAAGGAATTCCCCGACAATTCGCTGATCGTCGGCGTTCCGGCGCGGGTGGTGCGCACGCTCGACGAGGCGGCGGTGGCGCGGCTCACCAAGTCGGCCGAGGGCTACGCCCGCAACGCGCGCCGCTTCGCCGAGAGCCTCGAGCCGGTGTGAGCGGGGCGGGGCGGCCGCGATGCCGATCCCCGTCGGCTTCGCCGATCTGCTTGTCCAAAAGGAAAGCGGATCGGCATCTCGCGATGCCGATCCGCTGGCAGACCCGGTCTTGTGGGGACGGGGAGGGTGGGGACGCGACCGAGGCCCGCCGTTTTTCTTGCCGCCGCGACGCGCGATCGCAGGGGGGCGATCGGCTTCTCGGGGGAGGGAGCCCCTCGTCGGGGTTCCTTCGATGGGAGAAGCATGAGCGCGAGAAATTGCGGACGGCTGAAGGACTTCGGCGGCCTTTTCGGCGGATTCGCGCAAAATTCGAATCGAATGCCACCGATCGCGGTTCGGGGCCAGATCTCTTCGATGAATCAGAGCCTTGCTCCGCACGGCGCGTCGGTTCCGCGTTTCGGGGCGGGGGAGCGAGGTGTCGGCGTGGTCAAGGAAGCTCGAGCGAACAGGCGAGGATCCTCACGGATCGCGATCGCCGACGCGAAACCGCCCGCCGCGGGGGCGGCGGGCGGCTCGGGGCCTGCGATCGTTCTCCCCGGGGGTCAGGAGAAATAGTTCTGCAGGGTATCGATGTTGTGGACGACGGCGAACTCGATGGCGACGCCCTCGTCGAAGAGGCGCACGACGCGGCCGCGCATGATGCCCAGGATGATCGGCGTGCCGATCTCGGGCTTGCGGTCGAGGTGGACGGCGGCGCCGGAGGGCGAGACGTCGACGACGCGGCAGCGCAGTTCGGTGCCGTCGGGCAGGGTGAGCTTGGAGAAGGGATTGCGCGGCACGAAGCGGTCGTGACGGCGGTCCTCGGGCAGGTTGAGGATGTGGCGGTTGGCGAGCCAGGTCAGCTGAGCGGCGAGCTTGTCGCGCTTGCGCACCGACATGCTCAGCGACATGGCGAAGCCACCCTCGATGATGCGGGCGACCCGGCCCTCGATGCGACCGATGTGATCGATGTAGGCGATGACGCGCTCGCCGGCGCGGGGCACGGCCGGGATCATCACCGCCGCGCCACCGGGCGACATGTCGATGATCTGGCAGGTGAATTCCCGCTTGTCCTCGAGCATGCAGCGGCCGACGAGGTTGACGCGGACCCGCTGATGGGTCCGACGGTCAGCCGCGGTGGCCTTGGCAGACGCGGACTTTGGCGAGGATTGCAACATCGGGTGCCTCGGACGAGGGGGGGCTCGCCATCGAAGCTAAACGCGGCTGGTTAACCGCTGGTTTCAATTCCCTCGCGCATTCACCGCCGTCGGGCGTTCGTTCAGGACGACTTGCCGCCCTCGAGCACCACGAGATGACCGACGCGGCGCTCGCCCGGACCGGGGAAGGGACTGATGCCGGAGTTGCCGAAGACCGAGGTGGGACGGGCGACGACGTCGAGATCGTGGTGGGGACCGTGGGTGGCGACGTCGGAGCCGCGACGCAGGAAGGTCGGGCGTTCGTCCGGCCAGATCAGGCGCAGGCCGGTGACCGACTGGCTCATGATCGGGTGGATGCCGATCCAATAGGGGTCGTCCATCGGCGCCAGCGAGCCGAGGATGCGGGTCCAGCCCTCGCCCTTCTGGCGAATCGGCAGGAGCAGCAGTTCGCACGGCAGGGTGCGATCGTGGGCGGAGCGACCGTCGGCGCCGAACACGGCGGCGGCGGCGTCCTGAGAGACGGCGGCGAGCAGGGTGGCGACGGCGTCGCGGTCCTTGCCGGTCCACAACGACATGAAGTCGCGACCCTTGAGCTCGCGACCGTAGAGGGCGCAGACGCGGGTGCCGGCGAGGCGGAAGCGGTACTCGTTGCGCGAGGAGGCCTCGAGAATGAAGGTGTCGCCGAGAATCCGGCGGATGTCCGAGGGCTCGATCTCCGAGCGATCGGGGGCGGGGCGGTTGCCGCGCAGCCTCTGCCAGTAGTCGTACAGCTCGCGGGTCGCGGCGTGCTTCATCGAAATTCCCCCCATACTCACGGTACCGACACATGCCCCGCGCCTCGCCCCGATTCGGGACTGGGCCGGGACGTCCCCGTCCGGGGTCGCCGGAAGAGGACTTCGCGAAGTTCCCGCGGTTTTCCGCCGTCGCCTCCCGTCCCGCCATCGGCTCCGTGCCGTTTCGGGACGTTCGGCCTGCGGCCGCGTTCACTTCTCGTCAATCATTGCGAAACCCGTGCCGGTTCCCGCCGCGCCGAAAGGGGACGGTGATTGCCGCCCCCGGCGCGGCGTCCTATCTGGTAGCGTGTGGGTCGGGCGGCGGTCTTCGCGGGCTCGGCGGTCGTGCCCGACATACACAGGGCGTGGGGTACGGCGCGTGGGCGCGGGACGGAAGGACGGTTCGATGGGCGGCGAGGGGTGGAGCGGCGGAGCGGGACGACCGGGGGCGAGCGAACCGGTGTTCAACCTGCCGACGGTCGTGACCGCCATGGTGGCGATCCTGGTCGCGGTGGCGGTCGGACGGATGATGCTGTCGCCGTCGGCCGACGATCTCCTGGTCCTGACCTTCGCCTTCGTGCCGGATCGGTACGTGCTCGACGGCGGCGCGCCGGTGTGGCCGGGCGGCTACGGGGCGATGGCGTGGACCTTCCTCACCCATGCGCTGCTGCACGAGGGGTGGGCGCATTTGGGCTTCAACGCGGCGATGCTGGCGGCCTTGGGCAAGGGCATCCACGCCCGGATCGGCGGGGCGCGGCTGATCGGGCTCCTCGCCTTCGCCACGATCGGCGGCGCGCTCGGGCATCTGGCGGTGAACTGGGGATCGCCGGCGGCGATGCTCGGCGCGTCGGGCGGGGTGAGCGGGCTCCTGGGCGCGCTCCTGCGGTTCGTGTTCCGCCCGAACTGGATGCCCGCCGCCTCGATCGGCGAAGCGCTCGGCGAATCCCGGGTGCGCGGCGTCATCGTCGCACTGGTCGTCATGAACGTCGCACTGGTGGCGCTGGGCACCGCGCCCTTCGGCGGCGGGGGCGGCAACATCGCCTGGGGCGCGCATCTCGGCGGCTTTCTAGCCGGTTTCCTCGGGTTTTCCGCCTTCGACCGGTCGATGCGGCGCTGATCGCGACGGAAGGAACATCGACCAACTGTCGATGTGAAAATTCGTCCATCGATGAAAGGACCGTCTTGCGCGGGGGCGTCGGTGGAAGCATCATGACCACTCGATCCCGAAAGGAAACGCTCGCCCCATGACGAGGGCACCGTCGGGCGTAAAATTTCAATCGGTTCAATTTGCGAACCGAACGTCTCTGGAGGAATTGCCGCATGACCGTTTCCGCCATTCTTTCGCAAAAGGGTCGGCAGGTCGTCACGATGGGACCGAAGCAGCCCCTGCGTGAGGTCTGCGAGACCCTGACCACTCACAAGATCGGCGCGGTGGTGCTGATCGACGCGCACGGCCGCATCGCCGGCATCCTGTCGGAGCGCGACATCGTGCGCGCGCTGGCGGCGGAGGGCGCGAGCGCGCTCGACCGCGCGGCCGAGGCCTACATGTCGGCCAAGGTGGTGACCTGCTCCGAGAAGGAGACGATCGATCAGGTGATGGGCCGGATGACCGCCGGTCGCTTCCGCCACATGCCGGTGGTGCGCGAGGATCGCCTGATCGGCGTCATCTCGATCGGCGACGTGGTGGCGCGGCGCATCGAGCAGACCGAGCGCGAGGCGGCCGAGATGCGCGCCTACATCGCCACGGCCTGAGCCACGGCCGGCGTTCCACGCTGGAAACGACCACGGGCGCGGAGGGGAACCTCCGCGCCCGTTTCGTTGCGCCGTCAGGGGGGAGCGGGCGGAGAGGTCAGCGGGTCATCTCGGCGACGAGCGCGGCGATGTCGGGCACGGCGCGATCGGCGGCGGCGGCGCCGATGGCGATCGCGTCGGCGGCGCGGTGGAAGTCGAACAGGCCGATGTGGCCGAGACGGGGGGCGATCATCACGTCGGGCGGGTCGCCGGCCAGGCGCGAGCGGGTGATGCGGTCCTGGATGATGTTGAAGCTCTCCATCATCACGCCGGAGAGGCCGGGGCGATCGGAGCCGAAACCGAACAGGCGGCGCAGCAGGCTCTGGCCGGTGCCCTCGGCGGGCGGGGGCTGGTGGGCGGCGGCGCCGTCGGCGGGCAGGGTCTGGACCACGGTGCCGTGGGCGAAGGTGTCGGTCGACAGGTTGGCGGCGATGACCAGATCGGCGCCGAGCGCGCGGCAGACCGAGACCGGGACCGGATTGACCAGGGCACCGTCGACCAGCAGGCGGCGGCCGATGCGGATCGGCTCGAAGATGCCGGGCAGGGCGTAGCTGGCGCGCAGCGCGTCGACGAGGCGGCCGGAATTGAGCCAGATCTCGTGACCGGTGGCCAGTTCGGTCGCCACGGCCGTGAAGGGGCGGCCGAGATCCTCGATCAGGAGGTCGTCGATCTGGGAGACGATCAGTGCGGCGAGGGTGTCGCCGTTGATCAGGCCGGAGCCGCCGAGGTGGAGGTCGAGCAGCGAGAACACCCGGCGGGGGGTGAGGCCGCGGGCGAAGTCCTCGAGCTGGTCGAGGCGGCCGGCGAGATCGCAGGCACCGACCACGGCGCCCATCGAGGTGCCGGCGACGACGTCTGGGACGATCCCGGCCTCGGCCAGACGGCGGACGACGCCGATCGCCGCCCAGCCGCGCGCGGCGCCGCCACCGAGCGCCAGGCCGATCCTGGGGCGACGCGGCGGCTCCACCGGGACCAGGGCACCGCCCTCGCCGCTGCCGTTCATGCCGAACAAACGCCTCGTCACACCTTCGAGCATGTGATCCTCCTTCGGATCTTCTCTCGATGTGGAGATTAAACCGGTTCGATTCAAGAAATCATGAACGCAGACGGGGTTTCGCACGATCGCTCGAGACGCGGGTCGGACGGCGCGGGATCGATCGGGAGGGGGGGGTGGAAAGCGGCTCGGGGCGATCAGCGCGGCGGCACGGGCAGGACGCGGCGTTCGCCGAGGGTCTCGGCGAGCGAGGCCTGTTCGGTGCCGGCGAGGGCGGCGAGGACGGCGTCGATGCGGGTGGCGGGCTTGAGCAGCAGCGCCCACAGATCGAAGCGGCGGACCTGGGTGCGGACGTCGACGAAACCGGCGGCGAGGGCGACCACGGCGAGACGACGGCGGGTGAAGCCGGTGCGGTGGGCCATGGCGTGTGCGCCGGCGGCGATCGAGGAGCCGTGGCCCCACAGCATGTCCACGGGCGTGATCGGGCCGCTGACGGAGTCGTAGGCGACGGTGTCGGCGTCGTGATCGACGATGAAGCGGGCGATGGCGCCGAGGTCGGGGCAGGTGACGAGGGCGAAGCCGTCCGGCTTCAGCACGCGGGCGAACTCGGCGAAGGCCGGGGCGACGCGATGGGCCTCGAGGTGCTCGACGTTGTGCGACGACCACAGCGCGTCGACACTGGCGTCGGGGACGGCGGCGCGCATGTCGGTGATGTCGGCGAGGATGTCGGGCTCGACGTCGGCGGCGATGTCGAGGCGCAGCTCGCGCCAGTCGGGTGCGTGAAAGGCGCGGTGCAGGCGGCGGCGTTCGGGATCGGGGCGGCCGCAGCCGACGTTGAGGACGCGGCGACGGCCGTCGTCGGCGAAGAGCGCGGGCACCGGCGCCGCGACCGCAACGACGGGCGCCGGGGGCGGCGTCCGATCGGCGGGGCGGGAGCGGGCCTTGCGCTTCTTCACGTCTCACCGTCTCCGTGGTCGTGGCCGCAGCCGCATTCGCCGGTGGTGGCGTAGACCTTCGCCGGATCGAAGGCCGGGTCGGTCTCGACGAAGGCGAGGGGCGCGCCGAGCGCGCCGCCGACCGGCACTTCGCGATAGAAGCAGGAATGAAAGCCGCGATGGCACGAGGCGCCGTGGCCCTCGACCGTGACCTCGAGCACGACCGCGTCCTGGTCGCAGTCGACGCGCAGACGCTTCACGATCTGGCGATTGCCCGAGGTCTCGCCCTTGACCCACAGCGATTGCCTCGAGCGGCTCCAGTAGGTGGCGACGCCGGTCTCGACGGTGCGCTTCAGGGCCTCGGCGTTCATGTGGGCGAGCATGACGACGTCGCGGCTCTCCACCTCGATCACCACGGCGGTGACGAGGCCGGAGGCGTCGAAACGGGGCGTGAGGACGGTGCCCATCTCGAGGGCGTCGTTATCGGCGGGAGCGGCGGGAAAGAGCGGCGTTTCGGTCATACGACCTGGGTACGCCCGGTCGCGGCGAGGGTCAACCGGAGGATTTCCGCGAGAGGCGCGCTCGACTATTCTGGTGTGGGTTCCCCGTCGGGAGGAGGAGATCGCATGGCTCCGCACGTCGTCGCGCGCCGGATCGCGCCGTTCATCGGCGCGCCGATCGCCGTGATCGCGGGGCTGGCGATGGAGACGCCGATTCGCTCGATCCTGGTCGGGTTCGGCACGTTCATCGCGATCGTGTGGATCGGCGACGCGATCTGGAAGGCGCGCGCGAGCGAGGAGGAGATCCGCCGCGATCTGGAGGAGCGGGCGCGCGACTTCCCGTGAGGGGGGCGTCGGGTATCCGGTCGGGGCGCGGCGGTCGAACCGCGACGGGCTCCCCGACGGTCGTCGCCGGGGAGTGACGCCTCAGGCGCTCTCGCGCTCGCGCTTCACGTGGTCTCCTCAGACGACGTCGCGCTCGCGCTTGACGTCGGGCGGGGTCGCCTCCTCGGTCAGCTCGGCGATGACGTCGACGAGCGACTTGACCGTGTTGGCCTGAGAGCCGAGACGGCGCACCGCCACGGTACCCTCCTCGGCCTCGCGCTTGCCGCAGACCAGGATGACCGGCACCTTGGCGAGGCTGTGCTCGCGGACCTTGTAGTTGATCTTCTCGTTGCGGAGATCGACCTCGGCGCGGAAGCCGGCCTTGCGCAGCTTCTTGTGGACCTCGGCCGCGTAGGCGTCGGCGTCGGAGGTGATGGTGGTGACCACCACCTGGGTCGGGGCGATCCACAGCGGGAAGTGGCCGGCCCAGTTCTCGATCAGGATGCCGAGGAAGCGCTCCATCGAGCCGCAGATGGCGCGATGGATCATCACCGGCTCCTTCTTGGAGCCGTCGGCGTCGACGTAGAAGGCGCCGAAGCGGGTCGGCAGGTTGAAGTCGACCTGGGTGGTGCCGCACTGCCATTCGCGGCCGATGGCGTCGCGCAGGGTGTATTCGAACTTCGGCCCGTAGAAGGCGCCTTCGCCGGGGTTGATGCCGGTCTTGATGCGGCCGCCCGACTGCGCCTCGATGGTCTTCAGCACCTCGGTCATCACGCTCTCGGCGCGGTCCCACAGGTCGTCGGAGCCGACGCGCTTCTCGGGGCGGGTGGAGAGCTTGACGACGATCTCGTCGAAGCCGAAGTCCGAATAGACCGACAGGATCAGGTCGTTGATCTTCATGCACTCCTCGGCCATCTGGGCGTCGGTG
>JBEOKB010000206.1:0-2357 GCA_040275425.1 Siculibacillus sp.
GGCCTTGTCGGCGAAGGCGGCGGTGGCCGGAGGCCCGGCGAGACGGGTGGTGTCGATCGCGGTCGCGGCGGCGAGGACCGGCCACACCTCGCGCAGGTAGGCGACGCCGTCGGCCTCCTTGGCGGCGAAGGTGACGTCCTTGCGGCTCTGGTCGACGAACAACCATGCCAGAAGGGCGATCGGGATCAGAAGAAGCGCAACGATTCCGATGAGCTTGTGGCGAATGGCGAGCGACGGCATGGATCTAGCCCCTCGTGAAACGATGCAATCGCGAAACGTTGCGTGGTCGCCATTAACGCTGCCTTAACGCTGAGGCGGGAGCGGAGCACTCTCGCGCATCTGCCGAAACTATGTGCAGATCCATGCAACCGGTTCGCGAAGTGCCTTCGCCCGAACGTTTCGACGTTGCCTTCTGCCTCCTCACATCGGGTAAGGCGGGCCGATGCGACGGTGCGGCGCGCGGTTGCGCGAGGCGGCGGCGCCGCCTAGGCTTCCGGGCGGCGACGATGGGGTCGCGTGGCGGGACGAGGGGACGAATGCGGTCGATCCGGGCACTGCTGCTGTTGCTCGTCGCGACGCCGGCGGTGCTCGCTCGAGCGGAGCCCTGGCCGCCGTCGATCGCTCTGCCGGTGGTCGGTTCGGCGACGACGATGGCGGGGTGGGTCGACTTCTGCCTGCGCCACGAGGGCGAGTGTCCGCGCGGGGCGCGCAAGCCGGTGGTGATCCGGCTCGACGGGCGGATCGAGCGGATGATCGACGCGGTCAATCGCCACGTCAACGGGACGGTGGCGGCACGGTCCGACGCGGACCACTGGGGCGTGACCGATCGGTGGGATCTGCCGACCGACCGGCTGGGGGACTGCGAAGACTTCGTGTTGCAGAAGCGCAAGCTCCTGATCGAGAACGGTCTTCCACGTCAGGCGCTGCACGTGACCGTGGTCTACTACGGCAAGAACGAGGGCCATGCGGTGCTGCTGGTGCGGACCGATCGCGGCGACTACGTGCTCGATCACCTCGCCGAGGAGATCAGGCCGTGGTGCGACACGCCCTATCGCTACGTCAAGCGGCAGTCGGACGGCGATCCGGACGTATGGGTGTCGCTGTACGGGTCGTCGGAACATCCGCTCTGTCGCGGGCGCTGAGGGCGCGAAGACGATCGGGCGCGGGACGTTTCCGTCCCACGCCCGTCGTAGACGATGCGCGATCGCGGCGGCGTCAGCGTTGGACGACCACGGGCGTGCCGATCGAGACCTTGTCGAACAGCTCGACCACGTCCTCGTTGTACATGCGGATGCAGCCGTAGGACGCCCGCGTGCCGATCGATTCGCGCTTGTTGGTGCCGTGAATGGCGTATTCGGTGCCGCTCAGCAGCATGGCGCGGGGGCCGAGCGGGTTGTGCGGACCGGGCGGCACCAGATCGGGCAGGCCGGGCTTGTCGCGGCGCACTTCGGCCGGCGGACCCCAGACGGGATTGACCTCCTTGCGGGCGATCACGGTCTGGCCCGCCCATTCCTTGCCGGGACGGCCGACGGCGACGGTGTAGCGGATCGCCTGACCGGAGCCGAGGACGTAGTAGAGCCTGCGCTCGCCGGTCTTGACCACGATCGTGCCGGCCGACCAGGCGGGATCGACGGCGACGAACTCGCGAGCGGAAGCGGAGGTGGCGGTCGCGCCGATCGCGGCGAGCGCCAGGGCACTGATCAGGCCGTAGGCCTTGACGGATCTCATGTCGCGATACTCCCCACGAGCGATACGAAATCGAACAACGCGAGGGACATTAAGCGAGAGAGATTGAATTTTGACAAGTATTCACGGTTTACGAATCGTGACGGCGAGTCTTCTCGACTCGGGAGAGAGTCGAGAAGACTCGGGGGCGGAGTCGAACCGGTCCGCAGGATTCGACGCGGGCGGGCGTCGACGCGAAAGGGCCCCGGATCGCTCCGGGGCCCTTCGCATTCATCGACACGCGGAGAGCGGTTGCTCTCAGTGGCGGTTCTGACGGTTCTCGATCAGATCGTCGACGACGGTCGGATCGGAGAGGGTCGAGGTGTCGCCCAGGCTGTCGAAGCTGTCCTCGGCGATCTTGCGCAGGATGCGGCGCATGATCTTGCCCGAGCGGGTCTTCGGCAGGCCCGGCGAGAACTGGATCAGATCCGGCGAGGCGATCGGACCGATCTCCTTGCGCACCCAGGCCACCAGCTCCTTGCGCAGCGCTTCGGTCGGCTCCTCGCCGGTCATCAGCGTCACGTAGGCGTAGATGCCCTGGCCCTTGAGGTCGTGCGGATAACCGACGACCGCGGCCTCGGCGACCTTCGGGTGGGCGACCAGCGCCGACTCGACTTCCGCGGTGCCCATGC
>JBEOKB010000207.1:0-10455 GCA_040275425.1 Siculibacillus sp.
ATCGGTATCCGCATAACTTGACAAAGGGGCGATAACAGATCGCCACCCTTCGCGGGTCAGGCGCGCCGCCAGCTCCTCCGCCGCAGGCCGCGGGCGCGTGACCAGAACGCCGCGCGTCATGCCGCCCCCTTTGCCGCATCGCGCAGGGTGGATTGCATGTCAGTCGCCGCCACTGCGCCCAATCTTTCCGCATCGCCCAGGTGCAGGACCGTCATCATGTACGAAAGATTTTTGGCAACGCGCCCGTCTTCGGTTGCGGCCCAGACGTCAAACCGCGCGCGACCGCTGGGGTCCGGCACGCCCATCAGCGCCGCGAGCGGCGTGCGGCACGACCCGCCCATGCCTTGAATAAACGCCCGCTCCGCCGCGACGCGCAGACCTGATACGGCGCAGTGCACGCCAGCCACCAGCGCGCGGGCCGCAATATCGTTTTCGCGGATTTCAATGCCGATTGCGCCTTGGGATGCGGCAGGCAGCATCTCCTCCGGCTCCAGAATTTTTGTCGCCAAATGCGTGCGGCCCAGACGGTTCAATCCCGCCATGGCCAAAAGCGTGGCGTCCGCCTCCCCGTCCGCCAGTTTTTTCAGGCGCGTGTCGACGTTGCCGCGAAAGGTCACGATTTTCAGGTCCGGCCGCAGCGACAACACCATCGCCGCGCGACGGGGGGAGGAGGTGCCGAACACAGCCCCCTGCGGCAGATCCATGATGGACCCGCCTTTAAGCGAAAAAAACGCATCACGCACATCTTCGCGCGGCAGGATGCTTGCGATTTCAAGCCCCGGCGGCTGCACGGGCGGCATGTCTTTGAGGGAATGCACGGCGCAATCGATCTGCCCTGCGAGGAGGGCGTCCTCGATCTCCTTGGCGAATTGGGCTTTGCCGCCTTTTTCCTCCGACAGCGGGGTGTTGTTTTTTTGCGACAAATCGCCAGAGGTTGCGATCTTGACGATATCCAGCGCGCCCGCCGCCGCCAGCGCATGGGTGAGATTGGCGACGACCGAGCGGCGCAGCATCACCGGCTTCTGAAACACCATCGCATGGCGCTTCACCCCGGCTCGGCGGCCGTCGTCGGCGTTCCACACGATCCGCCCGCTCGTCGGCGCCGCCAGTCCGTGCGCGAGTCGCAGGAGCATCGACTTGCCCGCCCCGTTCGGCCCGAGCAGCACCACGGTCGAGCGCGCCGGCACGATCAGGTCGACCCCGGCGACGATCGTCCGCCCGTCGATGTCGAGACCGACACCGTCGAACCGCAGCGGCAGGATCGAAGGGCTCGCGCGCATCGCCGTCATCCCGCGTGGCGCTCGCCGATCCGGCTCGCCGCATAGGCGACGCCGTTGACGGCGAGGGTGAGGGTGACGAGCGCGAGGCCGAGCGCCAGCGCCAGCGGCAGGTCGCCCTTGGAGGTCTCGAGCGCGATCGCCGTGGTCATCGTGCGGGTGTGGCCGGCGATGTTGCCGCCGACGATCAGCACCGCCCCGACCTCCGCCGTCGCCCGCCCGAACCCGGCGAGCAGCGCCGTCGCCAGCGCGAAACGCGCGTCCCACAAGAGCGTCGGCACCGCCCCGACGCCTTCGAGCCCGATCGAGGCGAGATGGTCGGCATATTCGCGCCACAGGTCCTCGACCGTCTGGCGCGTCAACGCCACCACGATCGGCGTCACCAGAACCGCCTGCGCCAAGATCATCGCCGTCGGCGTGAACAGCTGGCCGAGCCCCCCGAACGGCCCGGAGCGCGACAGCGCCAGATAGATCACCAGCCCGACCACCACCGGCGGCAGGCCCATCAGCGCGTTGACCGTCACCACCACCGCCGAGCGGCCGGGAAAGCTGGCGATGCCGAGGAGCGCGCCGAGCGGCAGCCCGATCAGGGCCGCCAGCGCCACCGCTGTCAGGGTCACGCCGAGGCTGAGGCCGACGATCGGCCAGAAGCCGGGAACGTCGCCCGCCAGAAGCGAGACCATCGAGGCGAGAACGGACGTCGATTCCATCGGAACTTCCGCGCGCGAGAAAGACGGGGCCGATCGTCGTGTCCACCCCGACACAACGATCGATCCGCAGCCTATCACTTGCGAAATCCGGCGGTTTGGTACTTTGGGAGGAAAATTCAACCGGTTCGCGCGGTCGGAAACGGCCTTCAGCGCCCGCCGACCCGCTCCGCCCAGGCGACGATCGCCGCGACGTCGGGCGGCAGCGCGGTGAAGTCGTCGCCGGCGAAGGCGCGCCAGTCGTCGATCCGCGTCTCGCGCAGTGCGACGAGCGTCGGCGTTCCCGCCGCCACCGCCTGCCCGATCTCCTCGCGCACCCCGTGCCCGGCGATCTCCTGCTTGGCGAACTTGCCGACCAGCACCAGATCGACCCCCGCCTCGATCGCCGCCGAGATCGCCGTCCGCGCCCGCGTCAGGCCGTCGATGTCGAGGATACAGCTGTCGGCGCCCGCGCCCAGCTCCTGTGAGATGTTGGTCGCGATGCCGCTGGTCACGTCCTCGAGCAGCATCGCGCGCCGCCCGTTGGCGAGCACCTCGCCCTCGCGCGGCACCACTCCGCCGATCCGCAAGACACCGCGCGCCGCCAGGGTGGCGTGCACCTCGGCCAGGATCGGCTCGATCTCCACGTCCGGGTGATAGAGGATCGCCCCGAGCCGGTCGGCGTCGCTGATGTCGTCGGTCAAACTCGTTCCCTCGTCTGGGGTCGAACCGGATCGAAACCTAGGCCGATCCGCTTCGCCGGTCCACGCCGTTCACCCGCCGCCCTTCTGAAACACTCGGTGAAATCGCGCCAGGAACGCCTCCGCCCGCGCCGGCGCGAACCCGTCGAGCCGGATCTCCATTTCCGCCCTCGGCAGGCGCAGGAGCGCGATCACCCGTTCGCTCTGCGCCCCGAGCGTCAACCGCCAGCGCCCGCCCGAAAGCGCCGCCGACACGCTGCGTTCGCCGACGTCGAGCGGCCCGTCGTGGTCGAGATGGGGCGCGAGACGAAGGAGCTCGGCGAAGGTCAGCGCCATGTCGAGACGCACGATCCTCGGCTCCGCCTCCGCCCCAGGCTCCATTTCAGCCTCCGGCGATCGGCGGCCAGATCGACAGCGCCTCGCCCTCGAGGAGCGGTCGGACGTCCCGCTCCTCGAGGGGGATGAACACCCCGTCGACCAGCACCAGCGCGCACAGCGCCGGCGGCAGATCGAGCGCGGCGATCACCGCCCCCGGCGTCGTGCCCTCGGGCACGGCGAGGCGGATCTCGTTGCGCGCCGCCCCCTCCGGCAGGTAGCCCGACAGCAGCGCGAACAGCTTCAGCGTCACCGAGATCCTCGGTCCGCCGTTCGGGGTCCCCCCTTTGAGCGCGAGAGTATGGATCATCGCCGTCTCCCTGCCTCTCGGTCGCCGCCCGGGTCGTGGGCGGTGCTCACGTCGCCGACTGCCCGCACGCCAGATACGCGTCCATGAACTTCGACGGATCGGTCTTCAGCTTCGCCTTCCATGCGTCGGTGAGCCGCACGCCGGTCTGGATCAGCCCGCGCAGCGCGCCGATGTGATGGGTCCGCCCGACCACCGTCGCGCCGATCACCACGTTGCCACGGAACTCGAGGCGGATGTAGCGGTACTCCTCGGCGTCGACCTCTTCGACGTGGTCGCCGTCCTCCGCCCCCCACCATTGGCCGTAGGAGGTGGAGATCAGCCCGAACGTCTCCAGCACGTTCATGCGCAGCGCGCCGCGCGTGCGGGCCGTGCCGCCGGCCATGTTCTGCCCGGCGATCAGCGCCTGATCCGCCGCCGACGGCTGGATCGCGTTGACCATCGGCTCGCCGGTCGAGAAGTCGTAGGCCTCGGTGCAGTCGCCCGCCGCATAGACGCCCTCGATCGAGGTCTGCATGCCGAGGTCGACCACGATGCCGCCGAGCTTGCCGATCGCCACCCCCGAGCCCTTCAGATACTCGGTCGCCGGCGCGACGCCGGTGGCGCAGATCACGAAGTCGAACGCTCGCGCCGAGCCGTCGCCGAAGGTGACGTCGACGCCGTCGCCCGACGTGGCGATGGCCGCCACCCGAGTCGAGGTCAGCACTTCCACCCCGGCCTTCTCGCTCCAGGAACGGATGAGCCGAGACGCCTGCGGCGTCATCATCCGCGGCACCATCCGGTCGCCCATCTCCACCACCGTGAGCGACCCGCCGGTCTTGCCGACCGTGGTGGCGATCGCCTCCATGATGATGCAGCCGATGAAGCCCGCGCCCATCTGCAGCACCCGGGCGCCGGGACGCAGGAAGTCGCGGATCGCGCGCGCGTCCTCGAGCGTCCAGCACGACACCACCCGCGGCAGGTCCATGCCCGGGATCGGCGGGCGCACCGGCTTCGATCCCGTCGCCAGCAGCAGCCGGTCGTAGGGAAGCGACGAGCCGTTCGAGAGCCGCACCACCCGCGCGCTCGAGTCGATCGAGGTCGCCCGCGCCTCGACGAGACCGATCCGGGCATGCTCCCAGTGGTCGCGATCGTGGCGCAGCAGCGTGCCGGATTCGGCGATCTTGCCCTCGAGCAGATAGGGGATGGCCATGCGCGAATAGGGGCGCTCGTGTTCGTCGCCGACGATGACGATCTCGTCGTTCGGACGCTTCCGGCGGATGGTCTCCGCCGCGACGACACCGGTCGGGCCGTTGCCGAGAATGACGTGCTTCATGGGGGAACTCCCGTGATCGGGCCTCGCCTTCGACCGCATCGAAGGACGGATATGGGGCGCCCGCGCCGCGAGGCGAGCGGGACGCGCGGAGGGAACGGCGCACCGATCCCCCCGTCGGGGGCGACGGGGTCAGGGGATGATCGGTGCGCCGTCCGCAAGGCTCGGTGGGCGCGAGGGGAGGGGGCCGGCGACCCTCTTGCCGCCGACCCTCTCGTCCTCACAGTCCGAGGCGCTCGCGCGTCTCCTTGGTCGGGATGCCGTCGGCGGTCCACCCGCGCTCGGCGTAGTACTCCGGCAGCATCTTGGCGAGCCCGTTGACCAGTCCCTTGGCCGGACCGGTCTTGGCCGGTTCGGTGGTCAGGCGCTTGGGCAGGCAGTCGTCCTTCGAGGTGAAGCCGGCGGCGTTGTTGAACATGCGCTCCATGTTCCAGATGCGCTCGCCGACGACCGCCAGATTGTCGAGCGACCAGTCGCCCTCGCACGCCGCCTGCAGCTGCGGCGCCACGTCCGCCAGCGTCCAGGCGAACGAGGTGAACAGGCAGATGCCGGCCGAGTCGAACACCGCCGTGGCGTCCTGGAACGCCTTGACCAGCCCCGGCTTGCCGTCGGTGGCCAGCGGGTCGGTCTTGATCGGGATGCCCAGCACTTCCGACGCCACCGTGTAGGAGCGCAGGTGACAGGCGCCGCGATTCGACGTGGCGTAGGTCAGGCCCATGCCCTGGATGCCGCGGCTGTCGTAGGCCGGGAATTCCTGGCCCTTGACCGACATCGACAGATCCGGGTGGCCGTACTTCTCGCACAGCCGCTTGGAGCCGAGCGCCACTTCGCGCCCGAACCCTTCGCCCTTGGCCACCGCCTCGGCGAGGAAGGTCAGCGCCCGCGCCGAGCCGAACGGCGCCTCGATGCCGATCTGCTCCTTGGTGAGCACGCCCATCTCGTAGAGTTCCATCACCGCGCCGACGGTGGCGCCGAACGAGATCGGGTCGAAACCGTCCTCGTTGCAGATGAAGTTGGCGAAGGTCAGCGCCTCGAGATCCTTGACGCCGTTGGCCGCGCCCAGCGCCCACGCCGCCTCGTATTCGAGACCGCCCGAGGCGCCCCAGTACTGCGGCCGGTTCTCGACCGTGTAGTGGCCCTTGTCCATCTGGCTGATGCGCCCGCAGGCGATGGTGCAGCCGAAGCAGGCTTGGTTGGTGACCAGATTGGCCTTGCCGTCGGTCGGCCGCTTCTCGGCCATCGCCTCGGCCGAGATGTCCCGCGCGCCCTCGAACTGGATGTCGCGATGGTTGCGGGTCGGCAGCGCGCCGATCTCGTTGATGACGTTCATCAGCACCTGGGTGCCGTAGGCCGGCAGGCCCTGGCCGGTGACGCCGTTGTCGGCCAGCACCTTCTTGGCCGCCTTGGCCGCCGCCATGAACGCCTTCGGGTCCTTGACCGTGGCGACGCCCTTGGTGCCGCGCACCGCGATCGCCTTGAGGTTCTTCGACGCCATCACCGTGCCGACGCCGGAGCGGCCGGCGGCGCGATGCAGGTCGTTGACCACGGCGGCGTAGAGGCAGCCCGTCTCGGCCGAACGCCCGACCGAGCTGACCCGCATCAGCGGATCCTGGTGATGCTTCTTCAGGTGCTCCTCGGTCGCCCACACCGTGCGGCCCCAGATGTCGGCGGCGTCGCACAGCTCGACCGTGTCGTCCTGCACCAGGAGATAGACCGGCTTCGGCGAGCGGCCTTCGAAGATCACCATGTCCCACCCGGCCGCCTTCAGCTCGGCGCCCCAGTAGCCGCCCGAGTTCGAGCAGGCGATGGCGCCGGTGAGCGGACCCTTGGTGATGACGGTGTAGCGGCCGCCGGTCGAGGCCATCGTGCCGGTGAGCGGCCCGGTGGCGAAGATCAGCTTGTTGGCGGGCGAGAGCGGCTCGACGCCCGCGCCGACCTCTTCGACGAAATACTTGGTACCGAGACCGCGCGAACCCAGATACTCCAGCGCCCACTCCATGTTGAGCGGCTCGGGAGTGCAGGTGCCGGCGGTCAGATCGACGCGCAGAATCTTGCGTTGCCAGGACATGGTCGTCTCCTCGTTTCGCTCAGGCGGTGGTCGCGGTGGTGTCGAGCTTTTCGGCCCAGGCACGCATCCGGTCGAGACCGGTCCAGTTCGAGTCGACGAAGGTGATCGCACCCGTCGGGCAGGCTTCGGCGCAGGCGGGCGAACCCGCGCACAGATCGCACTTCTGAACCTTGCCGGTCTCCGCCACGTAGTTGATCGTGCCGAACGGGCAGGCGATCGTGCAGACCTTGCAGCCGACGCAGGTGGTCTCGTTGACGATCTTGGCGCCGGTGGCGGCGTCCTCGGTGATGGCGCCCACGGGGCAGGCGTTCTTGCACCACGCCTCGTCGCACTGGGTGCAGGTATAGGGCACCTTGCGCCCGGTGTCGTGGAAGTCGAACACCTTGATGCGCGACTTCGCGGTGGCGAACACGCCGTAGTTCTCGAAGGAACAGGCCATCTCGCACTGGAGACAGCCGGTGCACTTCGACGCGTCGATGTGCAGCGAATTCATCATGCCGAGCGCCCTCCCTGTTGGGCCGAACTGGTCCGACGTTCCGTATCGAGTGGTCTCGGCGGCGTCGGATCTTGGTTTCGAAGCGATCTGGTTGTGTCTATCGAAACAAAACGCTTGTCGTTTCGGTCTCTTTCGTTATGTTTGAATGAACAAAGCGTGGCGATTGCCGCATTGCTTCGCCTGGGATGGAGTATTCGCCCACCGGTCTTGCTTTGCAATTGTTCCAAACGGCAATTTCCGTGCAGGCTCGCGTGAGCGCCGCGCCGCCGCCCGTTCCCCCGTCTCGCCTCACCAACCCGCGGATTTCCCCATGATCGGCATTCGCCTCTTCCTCAAGATCGACCCCGACACGCGCATCGGCCACGGCAAGATCGCGCTGCTCGAGAAGGTCGAGGAGACCGGTTCGATCTCCGCCGCCGGCCGCGCCCTCGACATGACCTATCGCCGCGCCTGGGAGCTGGTCGATCACATGAACAAGGCCTTCGGCCGCCCACTCGTCGCCGGCCAGACCGGCGGCGCCGGTGGGGGAGGGGCGCGGTTGACCGAACTCGGCCGAGAGGTCGTGGTTCGTTACCGCGCGCTCCAGGCCGCGACGGAGGCCGCCGCGACGCCTCACGTCGAGGCGCTCGAGGCCCTGCTCGCCGCCGCCCACGCCCAGGACGGCGTCGACGACGGCTGCTGACGTCGCGCTCACGCCGGGCGGAAGCCGAGCGCCTCCAGCCGCTCGCGCACGTCCGCCCGCCGCAGCGCCGCCAGGAACGCGACCACGGCGGGCGTCCCGGCGCGGGCGCGCACCACCGCGAAGTCGTAGTGCTCGTCGGCGAAGGGGATGAAGCCGAGGCCGAGCGGCCGCGCCGCCGCCTCGATCGCCATGCCCCAGTCGGCGCGGCCCTGGGCGACCGCCGCCGCCACCGCCGAATGCGACTTCGGCTGGTTCCAGTAGCCCTCCGGCCGCCGCCCGCCGAGCAGCCGGTCGAGCAGGATGCGCGTGCCCGCGCCCGGATTGCGGTTGACCATCAGCGTGGTCGGATCGGAGGTCGCCGCCGCGATCGCCTCCTCGACCGTCCGTCCCTCGAAACGCGCGTCGCCGGGCCGGTGGACGATGCCCTGCACCCGTCGCCACCCCGGCACCAGCTCGAGGCCTTCGCCGAGGTAGGGCGCGTTCCAGGTTCCGGTTTCGGCATGGAAGAGATGGAGCGGGGCGAGGTCGCATTCGCCGCGCTCCGCCGCCTTGACCCCGCCGAGACTGCCGAGCGCCAGCGTCCTGGCCGAGATCCCGTCCTCGGCCAGGACGTCGAGCACCGGCTCCAGCCCGACGCAGTGACTACCCGCGATCACCAGATCCGGCAGGGTCGGGTCGGGCGAGAACAGCGTCACCTCGGCGCGCGTGCCCGCCGGCAGATGGTCGGCGAGCTGATCGACCACGACGAACCCGTCGGCCTGCGCGAAGGCCGAGATCGAGCCCGACCCCTTGAACACCGGATGGGCGACCATGCCCCCGGCCGGGTCCTTGGCCAGCGACACCATCACGAACTCCGTCCGCCCGAGATCCGACGGCACCCGCACCGGTACGCTCGCCGCGAGACGGGCGTCGGCGCGCGGCGGCAGCCCCGCGAGGCGCCGCAGCGACGGCACCACGAACTCGTGGAAGGTGAACATCGCCGAGGTCGGGAAGCCGGGAAGCACGACGACCGCCTTGCCTCGCGTGACGGCGAGGCACAGCGGCTTGCCCGGCTTCAGCGCCACCCCGTGCGCGACGATGCCGGGCGACCCCAGCTCGCCGACCAGCCGAGCGGTGACGTCGCCCGCACCCTTGGAGGTGCCGCCCGACAGGATGACCATGTCCGAGTTCGCGAGCGCGTCGACGAGCGCCGCGCGCAGCTTCGCCTCGTCGTCGGGGATCGCCCCGTAGGCGACCGCCACGCCGCCGTTCTCCGCGACCGCCGCCGCCACGATCGGCCCGTTCGAATCGTAGATCGCCGCCGGACGCAGCGCCTCGCCCGGCTGGACCAGCTCGTCGCCGGTCGAGATCACCGCCACCCGTGGGCGTCGGAACACCTCGATCCCGCCGATGCCGCAGGCCGCCATCATGCCGATCTCGCGCGAGCCGATCGTCGCCCCGCGCCGGATCAGCACCTCGCCCCGCGCCAGATCCGAGCCCGCATGAGCGAGGTTCTGCCCGCTCGCCACCGCCCGGCGTACCACGATCGTGCCATCGGCGCCGGGGTCGGTGTGTTCGATCATCACCACCGCGTCGGCCCCGCGCGGCATCGGCCCGCCGGTGGCGATGGTGGTCGCGCGGCCCCCGGTGACCGCCGCCCTCGGCGCGATGCCGCAGGCGATGGTCTCGCCGGTGAGGGTGAGCGTGATCGGCGCCGCCTCGCTCGCCCCGGCCACGTCGGCCGCGCGCACCGCGAACCCGTCGACCGTCGAGCGATCGAACGGCGGCACGTCGATCACCGGCGCGACCGACGCGGCCACCACCCGACCGAGGCTCTCCGCCAGCGCCACCCGCTCCACGCCCACCGGCCGCGCAGCGAGCGCCGTCTCGAAGCGGGCGAGCGCCTCCTCGCGCCCGAGCACGGTCAGAAACTGGTCCTGTCTCAAGAAACGCATCCTCCCTTCGATCGGTTCCGCAGGAGCGTCGCGGCGACCGCCGTGCCCTCCGCCAGCCCCTCGCTCTCCGGCGCGAGGTCGATCACCGCCTCGGCCCGTGCCAACGCCGCCAGGGTGAGATCGCCGGTGGCGAGCGGCCGCCAGCACCCGCCCGCGTCGACCTCGACCAGCGCCGATTGATGAAGTCCGACCCGCGAGACCAGCTTGCGCGCGAGCGCCCGCGTCTCGCTCGCCTCGGCCCGCGTCGCCCCGGCCAGCGCGTCGATCAGCGGCAGGATCAGCGCCCGCGTGACCGCGAACACCGCCTCCGGCCGATCCGGCATCACCAGCCGCACCCGCCCGTCGATCCGTCCGGCGACAGCCGTCTCGGCCCCGCCGAGCGCGATGCCGCGAGCGAGCACCTCGCCGCGCGCGCGCAGCTCCGCCACCGCCTCATGGTCGAACGCCACCACCGGCCCGGCGATCACCACCTCGATCTCGCCGTCCGCGCCGATCTCCGCGCCTCGCGCCTCGACTTCGCCGGCGACGAACCGAGCGGCACCCGCGTTCGTCCCGCTCACCGTGACGCGCGGCACCCGCACCTCGATCCACTCGATCCCCGCCGCCTCCAACGCGAA
>JBEOKB010000208.1:0-6553 GCA_040275425.1 Siculibacillus sp.
GCCTCACCGCCGACCAGCTCGCCCTTCTCGGCGAACTCGCGGGCGAACGCGCCGCGGGCGAACTGCGCCTCACCCCGTGGCGGGTGGTGCTGATCCCCGGCGTCGCGGCGGAGAAGATGCCGCGCATCCGGCCGTGGATCGCGAGCGCGCGCTTCGTCTTCTCCGCCGACGATCCCCGCCTCGCCGTCGTCTCCTGCGCCGGGTCGCAGGGCTGCCGCTCCGCCACCGTCGACGCGCGCGGCGACGCCGAGGAACTCGCGCCGCTCGCCCGCCGTCTCGCCGAGTCCGGCGTCGCGCTCCACGTCTCCGGCTGCGAGAAGGGGTGCGCCCGCCCGGGCCGCACGCTCGTCACCCTCACCGGCCGCGACGGCGCCTACGATCTGGTGCGCGAGGGCCGCGCCTGGGACGAACCGTGGCTGACCGGGCTCGGCCTCGCCGAGGCCGCCTCCGCCCTCGCCGATCTCGCCCCCCTGTGACAGGACCCACCGCCTTGGCCGAAGTCGCCACCAGAGACACCTACGTGAAGGACGGCGCGGCGATCTACGAACGCTCGTTCCGGATCATCCGCGCCGAGGCCGATCTCGCCCGCTTCTCCACCCCGGTGGAGGAGCGCACCGCCGTGCGCATCATCCACTCCTGCGGCATGGTCGAGGTCGCCGCCGACATCGTCTTCGCCCCCGGCGCCTGCGCGGCGGCCGAAGCGGCCCTGAAGGCCGGTGCGCCGATCCTGTGCGACGCCGAGATGGTCGCGCGCGGCGTGACGCGCTCGCGCCTGCCCGCCGACAACGCGGTGATCTGCACCCTCAACGACCCCCGCGTCCCCGCGCTGGCCGCCGCAATGGGCACCACCCGCTCGGCCGCGGCGATGGAGCTGTGGCGCGAGCACCTCGCCGGCTCGGTGGTGGCGATCGGCAACGCGCCGACCTCGCTGTTCCGCCTGCTCGAGATGTTCGACGACGGCGCCCCCCTTCCGGCGGCGATCGTCGGCATGCCGGTCGGCTTCGTCGGCGCGGCCGAATCCAAGGAGGCGCTGATCGAGGACGGCCGCGTGCCGTGGCTCGTGGTGCGCGGCCGCAAGGGCGGCTCGGCCATGACCGCCGCAGCGATCAACGCCCTCGCCAGCCCGAAGGAATGACCATGACGCCCAAGGGCACCTTTCACGGCGTCGGCCTCGGCCCCGGCGATCCCGATCTCCTGACGGTCAAGGCGGTGAAGCTGGTCGAGAGCGCCGGGCTCCTGACCTTCTTCGCCAAGGCCGGACGGCGCGGCAACGCCCGCACCATCGTCGACAAGTGGGTGCCGAAGGGAAAGCCCGAGCTGCCGCTCTGGTATCCCATGACCACCGAGAGCCATTTCGGCGAGGACGTCTACGTCGAGGCCCTGCGCGCCTTCTACGAGCGCTCGGCCGAGGCGATCGCCGACGTGCTCGACATGGGCAAGGACGTGGTGCTGGTGTGCGAGGGCGACCCGATGTTCTACGGGTCGTTCATGCATCTCTACGTCCGCCTGAAGGATCGCTATCCGACGCGGATCACCCCCGGCGTCACCGGCATGGCCGGATGCTGGGCCGCCGCCGGTCTGCCGATGACCTGGGGCGACGATCAGCTCTCCGTCCTGCCCGGCACCCTCGACGAGGACGAACTCGTCCGCCGTCTCCAGGCGACCGACGCGGCCGTGATCATGAAGCTCGGCACCAACTTCGCCAAGGTGCGCCGCGCCATCGAGCGCGCCGGGCTGATGGCCCGCGCCACCTACGTCGAACGCGGCACCATGGCGGGCGAGAAGGTCGAGCCGCTGGCGACCCACACCGACCCCTCCGCCCCTTATTTCTCGCTGATCCTCATCCCCGGCGAAGGACGACGGCCATGACGTCGACCGAAACGGGCGGATCGGTGCTGGTGGTCGGCACCGGACCGGGACCGGAGCGCTGGACGACGCCGGAGACCGCCGAGATCCTGGCGCGCGCCACCGATCTCGTCGGCTACGGCCCCTATCTCGCCCGCTGCTCCGAGCGCCCCGGCCAGCGCCGCCACGGCTCCGACAACCGCGTCGAGCTCGATCGCGCCCGCCATGCGCTCGAACTGGCCGCCTCCGGCGCCACGGTCGCGGTCGTCTCGGGCGGCGACCCCGGCGTCTTCGCCATGGCCTCGGCCGTGATGGAGGCGATCGCGACCGGCCCGGCCGCATGGCGCGACCTCGACGTGCGCGTCTTCCCCGGCGTCTCGGCGATGCAGGCGGCCTCCGCCCGCCTCGGCGCCCCGCTCGGTGCCGACTTCTGCGCCATCAACCTCTCCGACAACCTCAAGCCCTGGAGCGTGGTCGAGAAGCGGCTCACGGCGGCGGCGGGCGCGGGCTTCGTCATCGCCCTCTACAACCCCGCCTCCAGGGCGCGGCCGCACCAGATCCGCACCGCCTTCGACGTCCTGCGCACCGTCGCCGCGCCCGAGACGGTGGTCGCCTTCGCCCGCGCCGTCGGCCGCCCCGACGAACGCATCACCCTGACGACGCTGGCCGACGCCGACCTGTCGCTGGTCGACATGGCCACCTGCGTCATCGTCGGCAATCCCGACACCCGCCTGATCGATCGCGGCCCGACCCGCGAGCCCTGGGTGTGGTCGCCGCGCTCGGTCGCGGAGTGAGGCCGATGACGGACGCGTGCCTTCCCCTCGCCGCACGACCGAGCGCGTCCGGGGACCGCCGCGCGAGCCCGGATTTCCCTCTTCCTTCTCCCCTCGCGGGAGAAGGTGCCCGAAGGGCGGATGAGGGTGGCGAGCCTGCGGCGAGGTTCGACGATCGTGGGGAAGCGATGCGGCCCAGCGGGCCGCGCCACCTCATCCGCCCCCTGCGGGGGCACCTTCTCCCGCGAGGAGAGAAGGGAAGGACCGGCGCCGGCCGGGGATCACTCCCCCCCGCGCGCGCCCTCGAGGAACGCGAACACCGCCGCGACGTCGTGGACCTGGGCGACGTCCGGCCGCAGCGGCGGCTGTTGGATCACCACCGGCAGACCGAGTTCGCGCGCCGCGACGATCTTCGGGTGGGTCGCCGCCCCGCCCGAGTTCTTGGTCACCACCACCTCGACCCGTTCCCGCGCCATCAGCGCCCGCTCGGCGGCGAGATCGAACGGCCCGCGATCGAGCAGCAGGGCGTGGTCGGGCAGGCCCGGCAGCGCGCCCGGATGATCGATGGTGCGGATCAGGTAGTGGTGCTGCGGCGCGACCTCGAAACTCGCGAGCCCGAGCCGACCGGTCGTGAGCAGCACCCGGCGCGGCGCCTCGCCGATCGCCAGCGCGGCCTCTTCGAGCGTCGCGACCTCGCGCCAGTCGTCGCCCGGCGCGCGCCCCCACGGCGGACGGACGAAGGCGACGATCGGTGTGCCGGTCGCCCGCGCCGCCTCCGCGGCGTTGCGGCTGATCCGCGCGGCGAACGGATGGGTGGCGTCGACCACCGCGTCGATACGATGCTCGCGCAAGTACGCCGCCAGCCCCTCGACGCCGCCGAAGCCGCCGACGCGCGTGGCGATCGGTTGCGCCGCCGGCGCCTCGGTGCGCCCGGCGAGCGAGAGCGTGGCGTCGATGTCGCCGCGCTCGGCCAACGCCTTCGCCAGACGGCTCGCCTCGGTGGTGCCGCCCAGAACCAGAATTCGCATCTCTCACACTCCGAGGTGTCGCCGTGATCGACCCGACCGTGACGCATCCGTGGCTCACCATCCTCGGCCTCGGCGAGGACGGCCTCGACGGCCTCACGCCGACCGCGCGCCGCCTGCTCGATCAAGCCGAACTCGTGGTCGGGGGCAAGCGTCATCTCGCCCTGATCGGCGATGTGCGCGCCGAAAGACTCGCCTGGCCCTCCCCGCTGACGGACGCCTTCCCGGCGATCCTCGCCCGGCGCGGACGCCCCGTGGTGGTGCTGGCGTCCGGCGATCCCTTCTCCTACGGCGTCGGCTCGCTGCTCGCCCGCGCCGTGCCGCCGACCGAGTACCTCACCCTGCCCGCCCCGTCGGCCTTCTCGATGGCCGCGGCGCGCGTCGGCTGGGCAGTGCAGGACTGCGCTCTGGTGACGCTGCACGGCCGCGCCTTCGAGAAGATCGTGCCCCATCTTCAGCCCGGCCGCCGCATCCTGGTGCTGTCGTGGGACGGCACCACCCCGATCCGCCTCGCCGAGCACCTGACCGCCAACGGCATGGGCCGCTCGCGCCTGATCGTGCTGGAAGCGATGGGCGGCGCGCGCGAGCGCATCGATTCCGCCCTCGCCCGCGACTTCGCCCGCGCCGATCTCGATCCGCTCAACACCGTGGCGATCGAAGTGGTCGCCGACGCCGGCGCCCGCGTCCTGCCGCTCGCCTCCGGCATCCCGGACTCGTACTTCGAGAACGACGGCCAGATCACCAAGCGCGAGGTGCGCGCCACCACCATGTCGAAGCTGGCGCCCCGCCACGGCGAACTCCTGTGGGACGTCGGCGCCGGCACCGGCTCGATCTCGATCGAGTGGATGCTCGCCGACCCGAAGAACCGCGCGATCGCGATCGAGCCGCGCCGCGATCGCCTCGCCCGCATCGCCCGCAACGCCGCCGCCTTCGGCGTGCCCGATCTCGTCACCGTCGAGGGTCTCGCCCCCGCCGCGCTCGACGGGCTGCCGACCCCGAACGCGGTCTTCCTCGGCGGCGGCGGCTCCGAGGCCGCCCTGGTCGAGCAGTGCATGGAGCGGCTGGCGCCCGGCGGCCGGCTGGTGATCAACGCCGTCACCCTCGAGACCCAGGCCGAGGTGATCGGCCACTTCAAGGCCCACGGCGGCGACCTCGTCCAGATCTCCATCGCCCGCGCCCAGCCGCTCGGCGCCTTCCACGGTTTCCGCCCGGCCATGCCGATCGTCCAGTGGTGCTGGGAGAAGCCGGTGGGGGAGAAGCCGGTGGGGGAAAAGCCGGTGGACGCGTCTTGGACGACCGGTGGACGGGCGGTGGACGAAACCGTGGAGGATCCCGGTACGTTCCGGTGGATCGCCGGTGAGGAACCTGTGGAAAACCCTGTGGGAAACCCTGTGAACGACTCTGTGGACGAACCCGTGGAGAACCCTGTGGACGAGACGGGGATCGTCGAGGGAGAGGCGGTGGATAACCCCGCCGCTGCGGAGGAGCGCCCGTGAGCCCGAGCTTTCTCGCCGTCGGCATCGGCTGCCGCTCCGGCGTCTCCGGCGAGGTGATCGCCGATCTGATCGAGGCGGCGCTGGCCGAGGTGACCGAGCCCGGCCTGCCGGTCGCCCTCTTCACCGTGCTCGACAAGCAGTCGGAGGCCGGCATCGCCGAGGCCGCCGCGCGTCTGGGCTATCCGCTGGTGCACCTGCCGCGCGTCGCCCTCGAGACCGTCTCGGACCGGGTCGTGACCCGATCGGAAAAGGTGATCGAACTGTTCGGCGTCCCGTCGATCGCGGAGGGCTCGGCGCTGGCCGGGGCCGGCGCGCACGGCCGCCTCGTCGTCGAGCGACGGGCCCATCGCGGCGCCACCGTCGCCGTCGCCCGCTCCGGACCCTCGGGAGGAACCCCATGACCGTCCATTTCATCGGCGCCGGCCCAGGCGCGGCCGACCTCATCACCGTGCGCGGCCGCGATCTCGTCGCCCGCTGCCCGGTGGTGATGTGGGCGGGCTCGATCGTCTCGCCCGAACTGCTGACCCATGCCCGCCCCGACGCCCGCATCGTCGACACCGCGCCGATGTCGCTCGACGAGATCGAGGCCGAGTTCGTGCGCGCCCACGCGGCGGGCGAGGACGTGGCGCGGCTCCATTCCGGCGATCTCTCGGTGTGGAGCGCCATGGGCGAGCAGATCCGCCGTCTGAAACGGCTCGCCATTCCCTATACCGTGACGCCCGGCGTGCCCTCCTTCGCCGCCGCCGCCGCCGTGCTCGGCCAGGAGCTGACCATGCCGGAGGTGGCCCAGTCCGTGGTGCTGACCCGCACCTCCGGCCGCGCCTCCGCCATGCCCGAGACCGAGACGCTGAAGGCCTTCGCCGAGACCCGGGCGACACTGGCGATCCACCTGTCGATCCACGTCCTGCCGAAGGTCGTGGCCGATCTCACGCCGGACTACGGCGCCGACTGCCCGGTCGCGGTCGTCTTCCGCGCGACGTGGCCCGACGAGATCGTGGTGCGCGCGACGCTGGCGACCATCGAGGCCGAACTGGCGAAGTCTCCGATCGAGCGCACCGCCCTGATCCTGGTCGGCCGCGCGCTCGGCTCCGACTGGGTCCGCGAATCGGCCCTCTACGACGCGGGTTACCAGCGGAGATTCCGAGGCCGGGATTCGCGCGCCGAGTGAAGGCGGAAGGGGGCAGTCGAGGGGGCGGCCCGAGACATCGGCGCCGGCCGCCGCCTCCCTTCTCCCCTTGCGGGAGAAGGTGGCCGAAGGCCGGATGAGGGGTCTGGACCTCTCCGATCGGCACGGAATTCGTCGATGCCCCCGGTAGCCGCTGCGCGGCGCCCCCTCATCCGCCCCTTCGGGGCACCTTCTCCCGCGAAGGGGAGAAGGAAGACCGGACGCAGCGCCCGCGTACGATCCGAAACC
>JBEOKB010000209.1:0-3476 GCA_040275425.1 Siculibacillus sp.
GGCGGCGGGCGGGGAGGAGACGGTGACGGTCCAGGTGGCGGCGGTGCCGGTCTCGGGCACGCCGACCATCCAGATCGGCTCGGCCGGCGCGTTGGCGCGGGCGCGACGGTACATGTCGCGCAGCATCGACGTCGGCCCGGCGAGGGCGTCGGCGGCCTCCTGCGAGGCGACGTAGACCGGCTCGCCGTTGGTGAGCGAGCCGGCCGAGGTCTTGTGGCCGAGCAGCACCAGCCGGCTTTCGGCCTCGAAGGCCCCGCCCGAGTTGATCTCGAAGGCGAAGATCGGGCCGACAAGGCCGCCCGGAATGCGATTGAGGGGGATCGTCGACATGAGCGGCGGCTCCAGGCGAGAGGGAGATCAGGCGTCGTCGGACGCTTCGGAGGGAAGATCGGCGGGCACGGGATCGGTGGGCGGATCGTCGCGGACGACCACGGACCCTTCGGCGATCCGCGCCGCCCACCAAGGGGCCTCGACGTCGACCACGCGGCCGTCGGCCTCGAGATCGGATTCGGTGCCGGGAACCGGCACGGACACGGCGGGATCGGACGGGGCGACGCGGGCGAGATGCATGGGGGTCTCCGTCAGTCGAAGACGACGCCGCCCTGAACAGCGGCGGTGTCGGTGGAGGCGGGGGCGTCGACGGCATCCGGATCGAACCCGAACCGGATCTCCTCGAGCGGGACAGGTGAAGCGGGTGGCGACCAGACGCCGGCGACCCGATCCAGCAGCCCGGCGCCGTAGCTCGTCGGCGGCAGAAGGGCCCGCACCGCCGAGGCGGGCCACGGCAGCCCGTCGGTCACGTCGGACCAGTCGTCGTCGTCGATGCCGGCCGGCACACGCAGAGTGAGACGGGCGAGCCTCACGCCCAGATCAGCGTCACGGGCCCACCGGCTTTCGATCCGGCCATACCCCTTGACGAGGCCCGGGACGAGCAGCGGCGAGACCACCAGTGCGCGGCGGATCTGCGCGGCGCAGAGATCGAGCCGCATGGCGGCATCGGCGTCGCAGGCGGCGATGCCGACCGCCCCGGTATCGCCGTCGACGATCGGCATTTCGACGTCGAACACCAGATCGATCGTCAGATCCTGCGGATCGTATCCGAGAGCGTCGCCACGCGGCGCCCCTCGGACCTCGTCGGAGTAGACCGAAATCACCACGGCGCCGTGCGCGGTCGTGCGGTCATGTGTCACCGACCCGGTGTCGAGCACCATCGGACCGGCCATGGTCGGCCACCCCGAAGCCGCCCCGGCCTCGATGAGCGGCGTCGGAGCGAGGGCCTCGATCACTGCGAGGCGCAGCGCAGTCGTCGAAATCGAGGACACGGGATCACCTCGCCAGCGACAGATCGACGGTCATTCGCCCGCGGCCGAGCGGACGCGGCCTGGTGACGGCGTAGACCACGCCGCTCGCCTTTCGCTCGAGCCGATCCCCCTGACGCAGGTCGATCGCATCCGAAGCGACGTAGTCGACACGAAGGATCGAGCCCGCCGACGGCGTCGGAGCGAAAGAGACGCCACGGGCGGTCTCGAAGGCCATTTCTGGAATTTCCTTCGCTATCGCCATGAACGGGTCGACGATCTCGCGCTCGGGGTCCGGCATGGCCGGGACGTTCGGTCCGGACGTCCACGCCATCGGACGAAAGATCCACTCCTCCGCGAAGGTGGCGTCGACCGACCGCCTCGCGCGCGCGAGACGGTCGGCGAAGGAGCCGGCCATGGCCGTCAGGCCCGCTTGCCGCGGAGGAGCATCTCCGGGCGGGTCGGGATGAACAGCGGATAGCTGTAGATCTCGATGCGGTCCCACTCGTCGCGGCCCGACTTGTCTTCCAGGATCAGGCCGTAGTACTCGCGACCGCGCTGGTTGACGTAGGGCTTGAACTCCGAAGCCGGCGCCCAGCCGACCTTGAAGGCGCCGCGTGCGCCGACCGGGAAGAAGCGGACCTTGTCCGTGCCGATGGCGATCGTGGAGCCGTCGTCGGTGCCGCGATGATTGATGAAGGTGATGCCTTCGATCTCGATCGCGGAGTAGCCGGGGATGTTCTCGAGCGCGACGGCCTTCTCGGTGCCGAGCTTCGTCTCCTTGATCTGCTTGTGGTTGACGAGCCAGTCGAAGAAGGCGTCACCGCAGAGCGCAAAGACTCGCGTGCTCGGCGTCCAGACGCCCTTCGCCGCCTTCTCCATGGAACGCTTGACGTCGCGGCAGATCTTGCGGACGTCGGTGTCGGGATCGTCGAGCGCGAAGTCGATCTCGGCGGGCTCGGCGATACCCCACTCCTCGAACCAGTCGTAGAGCACGGTCGATCCGTCGGCGTCGATGACGCGACCCTGGATCGCGCCGAACCGCATGTGCTCCCAGGTCAGCTCGAGATCGTCGATGATCTGGGCCGTGCGGTCGGTGACCTCCTGGGCGACGTCCTTGGTCTGCTGATCGAAGGGGAGCGCGAGAACGCCCGCCATCTCGATGGCATAGACGGTCGAGCCCTTGGCGAGCCGGACCGCGTCGAACTTGCGGATCTTGGCACCCTGGGGGATCAGCTCCGCGGGCGGTGCACCGTTCTCAGACGTCGGGATGAGGGCCATGGTGCGGTCGCGGCTGGCGACGGCGATGGTGCGGGAGCGCGAATAGATCGGCTCGAACAGGTTGAGCATGCCGAGCAGCTGCGGCTTGTGGTCGACCTTCTCGACCACTTCCTCGTTGAACTCGATCGCACCCCAGGCGTTCTGGGCGAAGATGTCGGTGATGAGGGCCATGGGACGAAATCTCCTTCAGCGGCCGATGATGCCGATGGTCGCCAGGGAGGCGAGCGCGGCGGTCTTCTGATCGGTCGTGACGCCCGAAGCCCACACCAGCTCGGCCGTGTGAACCTCGGAATCCCGAACCGTGGCGGTGCGGCGACGATCGGCGGAGGTCGCGTCGACGCCTTCGTAGAGGATGGCCGACGCCGCGCGGCTGCCGTCGAACGGCACGTACTTGCCGGCGGTCGCCGGGTCGGCCTTGGCGACCGTGACCGGGAACCAGCTGCCGGCGGCGAAGTCGGTCGAACCGTCCGCGATCGTGAACTTGATGTCGCCGGTGAACGCGACGCCGACGACAGCGCGGCCGACGACGACGCCGTCGGGATCTTCGACGACGAAGGTGCCGCCGTCGGTCGCCGGCTCGACGCACAGGACCTTGTAGACGCCGGCCTTGACGCCCGCGCCGACGGACGGATCGGCGAGCGTCAGCGCGCCGTTGCCGGTGCCGACGAGGGCGCCGACCGAGGCCGTGGCGGTGCCGCTGGCGGGCGCGACGCGGGACAGCACGGCACCCGCCTTCAGAATGCCCGAGCCCGAAGCGACGGTGATCTGATCGCGCGAGCGATTGCCCGAGGCCTCGGAGACGAGATAGCCCGCGGTGCGGGCGAGGTCTTCGGAAAGAACGGTCATGTCGGCCTCCTCAGCGGCGCTTGTTCGTGGTCGCGACCGCCGCGGCGAGCG
>JBEOKB010000210.1:0-12285 GCA_040275425.1 Siculibacillus sp.
CTGTTGACCCCAGGCGCGGGCGAGCCAGCCGTCGAAGAAGTCGGTGATCGCGGCGACGGCGAAGATGCCCAGCGCCAGCCAGCGCGAGGTCGGGGTCGGCATGCCGGGCAGAGCGAAGCAGGCGACCACGGCGGGCACCGCGAGAATGCGACCGTAGGTCAGAAGATTGGGTAGGCTCAGCGCGGACATCGGAACTCCCGTCGATGACCGAGACAGAGCACGCGAGGCGGGGGGGCGTCAACGGGGACGGAGGGGGTGACGGTGCGCGCCGAGCCGCTCTCGATCTTCACCCCTCGCCCTGATGGAACCAGCCGTGGATGGTCTCGGCGATCGCGGCGTTGATGCCGGGGACCTCCATAAGGTCGCCCAGGCCGGCGCGGCCGATGGCCTTGACCGTGCCGAAATGGTCGAGGAGGGCGCGTTTGCGGGTCGGGCCGATGCCGGGGATCTCGTCGAGGGTGGAGAGGCGAATCGCCTTCGAGCGCTTGGCCCGATGCGTGCCGATGGCGAAGCGGTGGGCCTCGTCCCTGAGCCGCTGCACGAACCAGAGCACCGGATCACGCTCGGGCAGCATCACGTCGGGGCGGTCGAGGAAGAAGAACTTCTCGCGGCCGGCGTCGCGGTCCGGGCCCTTGGCGATGCCGATCAGGGTGATCTCGCCGAGGACGCCGGTCTCCTCGGCGGCCTGCCGCGCCACCTCGAGCTGGCCCTTGCCGCCGTCGACGAAGATCAGATCGGGCCAGGGGCCGAAGCCGGTGTCGTCGCGCGGGGCCTCGGCGCGGCTGCCGTTCTCCTTGACGAGGCGGGCGAAGCGGCGGGTCAGCACCTCGCGCATCATGGCGTAGTCGTCGCCCGGGGTGGTCTCGGCCGACTTGATGTCGAACTTGCGGTACTGCCCCTTCACGAAGCCCTCGGGTCCCGCGACGATCATGCCGCCGACGGCATGGGTGCCCTGGACGTGGGAGTTGTCGTAGACCTCGATGCGTTTCGGGGTCTCGGGAAGCGCGAAGGCGCGGGCGACGCCCTCGAGCAGCTTCGCCTGGCTGGTGGTCTCGGCGAGACGGCGGCCGAGCGCCTCGCGGGCGTTGAGGAGGGCGTGGTCGACCAGATCCTTCTTCTCGCCGCGCTTCGGCACCGAGACCTCGATGCGGTGGCCGACGCGCTCGCACAGGGCCGCCTCGAGCAGGTCGAGTTCGGGCGTGTCGTGGCTGAGGAGGACGAGGCGGGGCACCGGCTTGTCGTCGTAGAACTGGGCGACGAAGCTCTCCAGCACCTCCTCCGGCGCCATCGAGCGATCGGCGCGCGGGTAGAAGGCGTGGTTGCCCCAGTTCTGGCCGGTGCGGAAGAAGAACACCTGGATGCAGGTCTGGCCGCCGTCCTGGTGGAGGGCGAAGACGTCGGCCTCCTCCACGCTCTGCGGGTTGATGCCCTGGTGCGACTGGACGTGGGAGAGGGCGCCGAGGCGGTCGCGGTAGACGGCGGCGCGCTCGAAGTCGAGGTCCTCGGCGGCGGCGTGCATGGCGGCGGAGAGTTCGGCCTGAACCGCGCGGCTCTTGCCCGACAGGAAGCGCTCGGCCTCCTCGACCAGCAGGCGGTAGTCGGGAAGCGAAATCTCGCCGGTGCAGGGGGCGGCGCAGCGCTTGATCTGGAACAGCAGGCAGGGGCGGGTGCGGCCATCGTATACGCTGTCGGTGCAGGTGCGGATCAGGAAGGCCTTCTGCAGGGCGTTGATGGTGCGCCCCACGGCTCCGGCCGAGGCGAAGGGGCCGAAGTAGGCGCCCTTGCGCTTGCGGGCGCCGCGATGCTTGACCAGCGCCGGGGCGTCGTGGTCGGCGGTCACCAGGATGTAGGGAAACGACTTGTCGTCGCGCAGCAGAACGTTGAAGCGCGGGCGCAGGCGCTTGATGAGGTTGGCCTCGAGCAGCAGCGCCTCGGTTTCGGTCCGGGTCTGGACGAACTCCATCGAAGCGGTCTCGCGCACCATGCGCAGGATGCGCGAGACGAGGCCCTGGCCGCGGGTATAGGCGACGACGCGCTTCTTCAGGTTCCGCGCCTTGCCGACGTAGAGGACGGTGCCCTGGGCATCGAGCATGCGGTAGACGCCGGGGGCGTTGGGCAGGCGCTTGACGTGATCGGCGATGACGTCGGCGCCGGTGAGGGGGCGCGAGACGCCGCCCTCGTCGCGTGCGACGTCGGGGCCGGTCTCGTCGAGATCGGTCTCTGGTGTGTCGCCGGGCGGGTCGGTGTCGTCGATCATCGGAACCGAAGGGTGTGGTGGGCGATTCGCGGGCGCGGTCGCTCTCTCCATATGGCGCAGACCCGTCGGGCTCGCCAGCGGGGCCGAAGGAGAACGAGGTTCGAGCGATTCTCGGTCAGTCGAAGACCGAGGGGACGGCGACCACCTCGGCGGGATCGATCGACACCGGTTCGCCGGGGCTCTGGGTGAGGAACGGCGTGAGCGTGCCGGCGTCGCAGCGACCTTTCCTCGCCTTCGCCGGTAGGATTTCGGCGAGGTCGAGAATCGGTCCGGGGTGGTTTTCGACCACCACGTCGTGAGCGTCGCCGAAGCGGGCGCGGATGCGTGCCGGAAGGTGGCCGGGCTTGCGAGCCTTCTTCGCCTCGGGGTCTTCTCGCGTGTAGTCGTCCAGGCGGTCGCCGATGAAATCGACCCTCTCGCGCGGGAGGCCGACGACGCCGGCCTTCGTGCCGAGGATGGTCACGCGGCCGATGCAGCCCGCGGCACCGGTGAAGCGCCAGAGGTGAGTGTCGTAGAAGGCGACGTCGATCTTGCCGCGATCGGCCGGGACCCGAACCTCGACCACCTCTCGGAGCGGCGCCCGGTCGGTCGAGGGGCGGGTCGGCAGGGCCGAGGCGACGACGGCGACGGCGATGCGCGAGGCTTCGGGGTCGGGCGCGTACCAGATCGGTCCGCTCCAACGGCAGCGATCGAGCCAATCGGACGCGTCGAAGTCGATGCACCTCGTCCCGACGACGCGGACCCTTCGGCAGCCTTCGGCGAAGGCGGCGCGGTAGCGCAGGATGCGATCGGCGAAGGTGCAGTCGGTTCGCGCGTCTTTGCCGTCGAACAGAAACGGGACGTGGTTCTTCTCGGCGGGGCGGCCGCCGCCGCCGTCGTTGGCGACGACTTCGGTCAGCGCTTCGGCGATCACGGGTTCGGTGGTCGGATAATAGGCGGCGAGGAGGGAGATGGAGCCCTCGCGAATGCGCGGCGAGAGAACCGGATCGGAGAGGAGCCGCTCGACGACGCGAGGCAGGTCCTGCGGCAAGACGAAGGACGGCGGCCGGATCGCTCCTTCGTCGATGCCCAGGGCGGAGAACAGGAAATCCTCGATGCCGAAGGCCGCGTCGTCCGGCGATGTCCGGGTGAGGTCCGTCACGGTGACGGGCCGGTGCTCGAAGGTCGCGTCGGCGACCAGATCGAGCGCGGGGCTCGGCAGTTCGACGAATTCGCGCCGGGCGAGGACGCGTTCGTTCGCGCCGCTGCGGAGCGTCAGGGTCAGGCGCGTACCGATCTCGTGGCCGCCGTCGCGCAGCTGCGGATAGGTGAAGCGCCGGGAGCCGTCACCGGCGGCGATCAGGGCGCGCTTCAGGACGAGCGCGTCCTCGGGGACGTGGTCGATCTCGACGGGCCTCGCGCAGGTCGTGAAGCCCGACATGGCGAAGAAGCGGTTCCGCGCACGGGCGATGGAGCACTCGCCCCCGGCCTTCGGTACGAATCGATGGGTCTTCTGCGTCGTCCAATCGACGAGGTAGACGTCGAACAGTCCCGTTTCCGCCAAGTAGGCGGGTAGAGCATCGTGGACGGCCACCGTGGATCCGGTCAGGACAAGGGCTCGGGGCAAAGACGTGTCGCGCGGGCCGACGTAGTCCAGGCGATAGCGCCCTGGGACGGGAGGCGATGCGCTCTTGTCTCCCTCATGGAAGTACAAGGCGATCGTGGTGGCGATCAGAGCGAGCCCACCCCAGCCGAAGACGTCCTTCGGATCGTTCCGGACCCTCACCAACAGGGCGGCGACGATCAACAGCAGTACGAGGCCCGCGACGACCAGGACCGCGATGAGGGTCAAGACGGTGCGACTATCGATATAACCACCCATGCGAGGCGCCTCGACGGGAATTCGTTCTCCGTGATCCTACAATCCGTAATTGCTCTATTCCAGGCCGAACAGGGGCGGGTTCGTCCCCCGGGGGCGGCTCACTCGCCGACGCCGACGACGTCGGGGGTCTCCCAGGCGAGGTGCTGGCCGCCGTCGAGGCAGATCATCTGGCCGGTGACGGAGGGCATGTCGACGAGAAAACGCACGGCGCGGCCGAACTCGTCCGGCTCGGGGCCGCGCCGCAAGGGCACGGCGGCGGTCTGGCGGGCGAAGTCCTCGGGTGTCTGGCGGGTGTTGGCGAAGGAGGGGCCGGGGCCGATGGCGTTGACGCGCACGCGCGGGGCGAGCGCCTGGGCCATGGTGCGGGTGGCGGTCCACAGCGCCGACTTGGCGAGGGTGTAGGAGAAGAACTTCGGGGTCGGGCGCAGCACGCGCTGGTCGACGACGTTGACGACATGGCCCTCCATGTCGGCGGGCAGGGCGGCGAGCCAGGCGTCGGCGAGCAGGCAGGGCGAGACCAGATCGACGCGCAGGTGGCGCTCGAACAGGGCGGGGTCGAGGGCGCCGACCTCGTCGGGTTCGAATTCGGAGGCGTTGTTGACGAGGAGGCCGACGGGGCCGAGCGCGGCGGTGGCTGCGGCGACCAGGGGGGCGATCTCGCCGAGGTCGGAGAGGTCGGCGCGCAGGACGATCGCCTCGCCGCCGCCGTCGCGAATCTCGGCGGCGAGCGTCTCGGCCTCGGCGCAGGAGCGGTTGCAGTGGAGGGCGACGCGCCAGCCGTGGCGCCCGAGGTCGCGGGCGATCGCGCGGCCGATGCGGCGGGCGGCGCCGGTGACGAGGGCGGTCTTCGGGGCGGGACGGAAGGGCATCGGGGCTCCGTGAGCGAGAAGCGAGGCGGCGATCATACACGAGGGGGCGATGGTTTCGCGCGCCGAAGGGTGTGGGTCCACATCGGCACGGGCGGCTAAGACTTCCTTCACCATCGGACGAGATCGATGGGCGATCGTGACGATTTTAGCGGAAATTGCCACGGATTCGAGCGAGGTTCGCCACATTCGACGCGCCCTTTGGACCCATTCGGAGTTCAAGACCGAAGGGTCGCTCCCGATCCGGGTCCCTCCAGGGAGGCCCGTCTTCGGCGAGGCCACGAGGGTGAGCGACGAAACCGTGTGTGACGTACGAGGTACCGTGATGACCCATTCTCTTCTTCGCGCCGCCGTCGGCTGTGCGGCTCTGATCGCCGCTTCCGGTGCCGTTTCCGCCGCCGACATGTATCGCAAGGCGCCGCCGGCGACCCCGATCGCGGCCCCCGTCTCGGTCTACAACTGGACCGGCTTCTATCTCGGCGCCAACCTCGGCGCGGAGATGCTCTCCGACAAGGTCGACGTCGCGGCCGGCTCGGGCTCGCTCAAGCCCAACGCCGTGTTCGGCGGCATCCAGGGCGGCTACAACTTCCAGACCGGCCCGTGGGTCGTCGGCGTCGAGGCCGACCTCGGCTACGGCCGTCCGACCAAGTCCGGCACCTTCGCCGGTCAGGCCGAGCGCGTCGAGAAGGGCGTGTCGGGCACCGTGCGCGCCCGCGTCGGTCATGCCTTCGATCGCCTGCTGGTCTACGGCACCGGCGGTCTCGCCGTCGCCAACGTGAAGGTCTCCGACGACGCCTCGTCGCGCACCGCGACCAAGGCCGGTTGGACGCTGGGCGCCGGCGCCGAATACGCCGTGACCCAGAACGTCTCGGTCAAGGGCGAGTATCTCTACGCCGACTACGGCAAGATCAACGTCGGGGCCTCGAGCCACGCCATCAGCGAGCATCTCCTGCGCGTCGGTGCGAACTACAAGTTCTGATCTCCGTAGAGATCGCAAATATCGAGGACCCCGGTCATCCTTCGAAGGTGACCGGGGTCTCTTATTTTCGGCGTTTCGATTTGAATACTTTCCGTTTCCTTTTCGATTTACGGAAAATTGACGATGTCTGCTCACCCTCCGTTAACCGCTCCGGGGGCAACATGGTCAACATCTCCTTCGGAAACTCCGTCGGAATTCAGTGAAGTCAGCACCTCGAAGGTTCGATCATGACCCGCGTCTCGTTCGCTCTCGCCGTCGTCGCCTCGGTCGCGGTGGCTTCTCCCGCCGTCGCCGCCGACATGTACGGCAATCGCGCGCCCTCGGCCTCCTACGGCTATCAGGATCAGGGTGGGGGATCGTCTCCGGCCGCTCAGTGGAACGGCGCCTATGCCGGCGGCCAGTTCGGCTACGGCTGGGGCAAGAACGGCATGCACGGCCCGCAGGGCGGCATCTTCGGCGGCGTCAATTCCGCGGTCGGCGCGAACATCGTCGTCGGCGGTGAGGCGGAGCTGAACCTCAACGGCCAGTCCCTCCACGGCGTCGACACCGGCAGCCTGGTGAAGCGCTCGTCGGACTGGAACGGCGCGGTGCGTGCCCGCGTCGGCGTGGCCTTCGACAAGGTCATGCCCTACGCCTCGGTCGGCGTCGCCTTCGTCGACGACACCGTCAAGGGCTTCGGCGCCACCAGCTCGACCACCAAGGTCGGCGTGCTGGTCGGCGCGGGCGTCGAGGGGCGGGTCTCCGATCGGATCTCGCTGCGCGGCGAACTCAACTACGTCGGCGTCGGCTCGACCAACCAGAACGTCGGCGGCACCACCGTCAGCAACAACGCCAGCGCCACGGTCCTGCGTACCGGCGCGGCCTACAAGTTCTGATCGACGGGTCCACCCGTCTCGATCGACAGCGGTCGCCTCGCGGCGATCGCCCCTGGGGACGCCCCGTTCGCCGCGCGCGGACGGGGCGTTCGCGCGTTCGGGCTCAGCCCTGGAAGCGGGTCTTCTCGAAGGCGGGGACGCGGGCCGCGAAGGCGTCGAGCCAGGCGACGAGGCGGGGTCGGGCGGCACGCCAGGCGCGGTCGAAGCGCAGGTCGAGATAGCCGAGGGCGCAGGCCAGCGCGATGGTGCCGACGTCGACGGGGGCGTCGAGGGCCGGGCAGGTCTCCTCCAGATGGTCGAGCGCGCGCTCGATCTTGCCGCTCTGATGGGCGACCCAGGCGGCGTTGCGCTCGGCCTCGGAGCGGAAGCGCTTCTCGTAGACGATCAGGATGGCGGCATCGAGCAGGCCGTCGGCGAGCGCCTGGAGGCGCAGGGCGGTGAAGCGGCGGGTGCGATCGGTCGGCAGGATGCGGCCGCCGCCGGCCTCGAGGTCGAGCCATTCGAGGATGACGCGGCTGTCGTAGAGCACGGTGTCGTCGTCCAGCACCAGGGCCGGGATCTTTCCGAGCGGATTCTGGGCGCGCAGGCTGTCGGTCGGGTCGGCGGTGTCGGCCATGACGACGGCGAAGCGGTCGGCGAGGCCGAGTTCGGCGGCGGCGATCTTGACCTTGCGGCCGAAGGGCGAGGGGGGCGAGGAACGCAGGACGGGCATCGGATCTCCGATCGATCGGGCCGGAGCCCGTTGCGGGGAAGGGGGCGGGGACCCGCGCGAGGTCACGGCTTGGGGGCGGACCACATCAAAGGCCATTCGGCCGGGTCGCGGCCTTCGACGCATTCGCTCGCCACGCGGGTCTCGAGCATCTCGAAGGTCCACTTCTTCCAGCGCCAGACGCCGCGCGCGCCGCAGCCGCCGGCCTTGAAGGTCGAGGTGAGGCGGGTGGCCTTCTCGTCGTAGGCGATGTTGTGGAGCAGGTCGGTGCCCTTCCAGCCGAGCGCGCCGTCGAAGGTGGCGAAGTAGAGCGGGGTGATGCCGCCGATCTCGCCGCTCTCCACCACCCACAGCCGGAACGAGACGTTGCCGGCGGAGGCGGTGCAGGGGATGGCGTAGAGGATGGCGGTGGAGGAGAGCACGCCGATCACCGGCTTGAACGCGCGCAGCAGCGGCGAATTGGGCGCCTCGCATTCGCTGGCGCTCATGTGCTTGGCGGCGAGACGGGGCGGGATGCCCTGGCGGATGACCAGATCGGAGCGCGGGGTCTCGGGGGCGGCGATCAGGCCGCGCGGGGCGGCGCCGACGACCTTGCCGGAGGCGCGACCGAGGCGTTCGTCGGTCCAGGCGATCACCTCGGAGAGCGCGGCGAGGTCGAAGTCGGCGTCGTGGGGGGCGCCGGTGACGTCGATGTATTCGATGCGCAGCTTCTTGGGGCCGGTACGGGCGGCGAGGATCGCCTCGGCGAGTCTGGCGTCGACGATCCAGAAGCTCTCGACCTTCTCGTAGGGGAGGTGGCCCGACTTCGGCTCGATGTCGGCGATCTGGCGGCCGTCGATGCGCAGGGTCATCGGGCGGTCGCGGTCGGCGATGGCGCCGGGGGTGGAGAGGCCGACGGCGATGCCGTCGCCGATCTCGAAGCGGCCGAGCATCAGCGCCTGGAGACCGGAGGTCGAGGGCAGCGAGGCGCGGCAGACCGGGGCCTCGCACATCGCCTTCCAGCCCTTGATCTCGGTGGTCACGGGCTCGGCGCCGGCGGGAGACGCCGGAGCGAGGAGGAGGGCGGCGGCGAAGGCGAGGGCTGAACGACGCATGCGGAGGTCTCGGCTGAAGTCTCGGGGGTTCGGCGCGGGGAGGCTCAGCGCGCGGCGGGCATGTAGGCGCGTTCGAGCCGGCAGGAGCGGCGCTCGACCTCGGGGCACTTGGCGAAGGCGGACAGGTCCTTCTTCAGGCAGATGCGCACCTCCTGAAGGCGACGACCGTCGCACAGGGTCGAGATCTCGTCGGCGTCGAGGCCCTTGTTGGCGGCCATGAAGGCGGCCTCCACCTCGTGCGGCGCCACCATGCGCGGCTTGTCGGGGGCGACGAACTCCTCCGGCACGCGGATCTTCTCGTAGAGCTTGCGGACGATGCGCAGGTAGACGTCGGCCTTCAGGCCGGAGCAGGTGCCGTGCTTGCGCCATTCGTGGCGGACGAGGCCGGGGCTCGGCATGACGTCGAGCACGCCGGCGATCTCCTCGCGGGTCGGCTCGCGCTCGCCGGTGGCGCAATCGGCGGGGTAGCCGCGATCGTACTGCGGCCACAGGCCGTGGACGACGAAGGCGAAGGGGCGGGCGCACTGGGCATCGCCGCGCGCCTTGCCGGTGGCCTCGCACCAGCTCGGCGACCACGACAGCGACAGGACCCAGAAGTCGAAGTCGCCGGGGCGGTCGCGGCGCTCGGCGTTCGCCGGGGCGAGGGAGGCGAGAAGGGCGAGAACGGCGGCGACGAGGGTCGCGAGTTTCGGCATGGACGAGCTCCGGTCGACGTAGGGGCGCGAGGGGCGCGTCACCACCAGCGGCGGGCGGTGCGGCAGCGGCCGCCGTGGGCGGTCCACGGGTCGTGGCCGAGGACGCAGACCTCGATGCCGTCGGGCAGGTAGGCGAAGCCGGGAGCGGCGAAACCGGTGCCGCGATCGATGCGCCACCAAGCGGTCGAGCGGGTGCCGTCCGACAGGGTGACCGGGGCCTCGCACCAGCGGCGCGGGATCGGCGAGGGATCGTCGACGAAGGCGCCGCGATCGCGGATCGGGCCGAAGGCGGCGAGGGTGAGATCGCGCCCTTCGACGCGGGCGGCACCGTGGGCGAAGCGCGAGCGGACCTTCGCGAGCACGTGGGCGTCGTCGCAGGCGGCGACCAGGGTCTCGGCGGAGCGGCGCTCGGCCGCCTCGGCGGCCACGGGGGCGGCGAGGACGACGGCCAGGAGCGCGAGGGCGGCGGCGCGGTGGGGTTCGAACTCAGGGCTCGACGGACGGAACGGACGCATCGGCGACTCCGATCGGAGAGGAAAGAGCCCCGGGACGATGGGCGAGCGCCGGGCCGGGGTCAAGCGAGGAGATCAGGGGACGGGTCCGGGCGCCTCATTCGCCGACCAGTTCGTCGATGCGCACGCCGGCGCCGCGATCGAGGGCCATGCGCTCGGCCAGCGGCGGCAGCATCAGCGCCAGTTCCTCGGCGAGCTTCCACGGCGGATTGACGATGGTCAGGCCGCACGCGGTGAGCGGGCCGTCGGCGCGCAGGGCACCGACGGCGAAGTCGACGGTGAGGATGCGGCGGATGCCGGTCGCCTTCAGCGCGGCGTGGTGGCGGGCGAGCTCGGCGTCGCTCTTGATCGGGTGCCAGACCAGATAGACGCCGTTGGCGAGGCGGCGGGTCGCCTCGACCAGTCCCTTGACGATGCGGTCGAACTCGCCCTCCTTCTCGAAGGGGGGGTCGATCAGCACGAGGCCGCGCCGCTCCTTGAACGGCAGGAAGCTCTTGAGCGCCAGCCAACCGTCGAGTTCGACCACCTTGAGGCGGGCGTCGCCGGCGAAGAGGGCGGCGAGGGTCGCCGCGTCGGCGGGGTGCAGCTCGGTGACGACGGCGTGGTCGCCGGGGCGCAGACCGGCGCGCACGATCAGCGGCGAGCCGGGATAGACGCTCAGCCGCTCGGGATCGAGCCGGGCGGAGGAGGTGAGGCCGGCGGTGCGGGCGACGGCGGCGAGCCAGGGCTCGAGCAGGGCGGCGACCGGCGGGGCGAAGGGGGCGGCGAGGACGCGGCCGATGCCGTCGCGCCATTCGCCGGTGCGCTCGGCCTCGCGCGCGGTCAGGTCGTAGAGACCGATGCCGGCATGGGTGTCGAGGACGCGGAAGGGCGTCGCCTTGGCGGCGAGGTGCACCAGGATGCGGGCGAGAACGGCGTGCTTGACGACGTCGGCGAAGTTGCCGGCATGGAAGGCGTGGCGATAGTTCATGGGAGCGTCACCGGGTCGCGGTGGTGGGCCGCAGCGCCGGAGCGGCGCGGCGGGCATGAAAAACCCTCCCGACCCGAGGGTGGGAGGGTTTCACGATTCTGGGATCGGGCGAGGCGCGAGGCCGGTCCCGATCGGGAACGAGAGGAAGGGCCGCGAGGATCGCCCGCGCGGCCGCCTCGATCACTCTTCGTCCGGAGCGCCGTAGTCGTCGCCTTCGACCGGAGCCTCACCACCCTCGAGGGGCTGGAGGTTGACGGCCTTGGGGCCCTTGCCGCGCTTGTCCGGCTCGGTCTCGAACGAGACCTTCTGGCCCTTGTCGAGGGTGCCGAGGCCGGAGCGCTCGACCGCCGAGACGTGCACGAACACGTCCGCGCCGCCCTCGTCCGGGGTGATGAAGCCGTAGCCCTTTTCGGCGTTGAAGAACTTCACGGTGCCGTTCTGACGCGGGCCGCGCTCGACCTGCGGACGCGGGGTGCGCGGGCGGAAGCCCTCACCGCCGGCGCCACCGCCGAAGCCGCCTTCGTCGCCGCCGAAGGAGCGACGCGGACGATCACCGAAACCGCGATCACCGCCGCCGAAGCCACCGCGGTCGCCGCCGCCGAAGCCGCCGCGGTCGCCGCCGCCGAAGCCACGGTCGCGACCGCCGCCGAAGCCGCCACGATCACCACCGCCGAAACCACCACGATCGCCGCCGCCGAAGCCGCCGCGATCACCGCCGCCGAAACCCTCGTCACGGCCGCCGAAACCACCACGATCACGCCCGAAGCCGCCGCGGTCGCCGCCACGCCCGCCGCCGAAACCACGATCCCTCATTCCAAGTCCTTTCCCGCGGGGTCCCACCCCGTTCATCACGACACGCTCCCCCGAAACCCGAGGGTGACGAGGGTAGACGAGGCAGTCACGTTACACGTCGGGACATGATATGCGCTGTTTATTCCGCCGATCCAATCGATCCTCGGGGATCTCATCGATCGTCGGAAGTCGGTCGCGCCGACCGTCTCGCCCAGTTCCGAACCGCCGCCTCATCGATTTATGGACGAAACGGCGCAAAAGGGCAAGTGTTGCCGCGACTTCTCGGCGGGTCGCGCGTTCAGCCGCGAGCGGGCGCGAGGCGGGCGAGAGCGCGAGGGGCCTTGTCGCGGCGCGCCCACACGATCACGGCGCGATAGACGGCGAGGTCGAGCTCGGCGGGCACGCGGTAGACCTGGGGTCCCTTGGGCTTGCGCAGGCGGCCGAGGGAGACGCGCTTGGCGGCGAGAACCGCCTCGGTGGTGAGGGGGGCGTCGCCGGCGACGAGAATGACCTCGAGGCCGGGGGCGTCGTCGACGACGAGATCGGTCAGGCGCAGCTCGCGCGCGGCGACGTCGACGGCGACCTTGCCGCGCGCGTTGCCGCCGGGGGTGGGCGGGGCGAGGGTGCCGGCCCAGACCTTGACCGGGGCGACCGGCTGCTCGGGGCGCGGCGGTG
>JBEOKB010000211.1:0-2831 GCA_040275425.1 Siculibacillus sp.
GCGCAGGCCGGTGGCGCGCGGATCGGGCAGCGGCGCTTCGGCGCGGACGGTGCCGAAGCCACGGAAGCCGGAGAAGACACGGCCGCGACCGAAGGCGGGCAGGGCGGCGAGATCGACCGGCAGGCGCAGGGCGGTGCCCTCGATCGGCCACAGCACGGTGCGGCCGCTCCAGGTGTCGCGGCGGGCGAGCAGGCCGGCGATGGTGCCGTCGTCGTCGATGGCGAAGTCGGTGGAGATGTCGTTCCACGAGCGACCGACCAGATCGGCGGCGGCCGGACCGACGGCGGCGGCGAACTCGTCGGAGATCAGGGTGAAGCGGCGATCGGCGTCCATCTGCCAGACGAACTTGACCGAACGGGCGAGCGGTTCGAAGCGGAAGGCGTCGGCGTCGGCGCTCGTCGCCGGTTCGGCCGATGGCTCCTCGGCGACGACGGCGGGCAGTGCCGCGGGCGCGGAGTCGGCGAGGGTCTCGTCGGGCGCGGCGTTCTCGGCGATCGTCGCGAGGGGGCTCTCGACGGGCGCATCCGGGGTGTCGGTCGAGATCACGGCGGCTTCGGGGCGCACGGAGGCGTCCAGCAGCGGGGCGCTCGGGGCGGCGGCGCGCCAGGCGTCGACCAGGGTGTCGTCGAGCGCGTCGTCGTCGTCGGTCAGGAAGTCGAGCGAGAGCGGCGGCGCGGCGGTGAAGAGATCCTCGTCGACGGGGGGGAGCGCGACGGCGACCGGCTCGGTCGCGGCGACGGGCGCGGGGAGGATGGTCTCGGTCTCCTCGACCGCCTCGTCCTCGGTGGTCGGCGGCTCGGCCGCGTCGAAGGTCGGAGCGACGTCGAGTTCGTCGGCGCCGTAATCGGGCTCGAGAGCGAGGATCGGCGGATGGGCGAAGGCGACGGGCGCGGCGTCGGTCGGTTCGGTCGCGGGCGCCGGAGTCGGTGCGGCGACGGGCGGCGCGGCGGGACGGGCGGGGCCGATCCACAAGAGGCGGCGGGCGTCGGCGGAGGAGCCGAGGCGGACGAAGGCGACGTCGTGCGCCGTCTCGCCGGTGACGATGGTGCGCAGGACCAGCGTCGGGTCGGCGCCCTCGTCGACCATGGCCTCGATCTCGTCCTGACGATCGGCGAGGACGGCATGGTCGCCGCGCGCGGCGACGACGTCACCGTGGACGTCGAACAGGGCGACGAGACCGCCGTCGTGGACGAAGGGGGCGAGGCTCGCCTCGGCGGCGGCGTCGCCGGGAGCGGCGGCGGAGCCGTCGACGCGCACGAGCACGGCGTCCTCGCCGGCGAGGCGGCGGAACGCGACCGAGAGCATGGTCGGCCTCAGGCCGTCGAAGAAGCGCAGGAGTTCGCGGGTCTCGGTGCCGACGGCGGCGCGGGCGGCGACGCGGGCGACGCGATCGGCGAGGCGCGAATCGAGATCGACCGCAGCGCCGAAGCCGGTGCTTTCGGCCAGACCGAGCAGGCGGCGGGCGGCGGCGTTGGCGAAGAACAGGCGGCGACCGGCACCGTCGACGACGAAGCCGGGGCGGGATTCGCCGATCAGCTCACCGACACCGTCGAGCGCAAGGATACGCCAGCTCGTCTCGAGTATCTCGCCCATCTGTCGAAGTGCCTTCCGTCCAACTCACTCCGGCCGGTCGCGATCGGTTCGTGCACGACAAGGTCTCGTGGGGCATGTTACGGAACACCGATTCCGTGACTGCGACCGTCGAGACCCCGTTCGTTGCACGGCGATCGTCATCGTGCCGTTAACTTCTCGTTAATATAGAGAAAACGGTCGCGAGGTCCACCGACGAGACGGTCGCACCCGAGGTGATCGCGATCGAGGGTTAATCTCGATGTTGCACCTGCGAGAAAAGTTTGCAGAGCACAAGAATTTTGTTGCACTGCACCATTGTCCGTGTTAGGCATATCCCCATCGCCGGAAACGAGTTCGCTCTCTCCGGCGACGGGCGGCTCCAGGGCCGCGTCGAGACCCATTCGAGGCTCGGTCGACGACCGCGCCGGACACGTTCCCCGGTACCCACGCCGGAGGCAGGAGACCCAACATGGCCGCTGAGAAGACCTTCGAGATCCCCGAGCAGATCCGCACCTTCGCCGAGAAGTCCGTCGAGCAGGCCAAGAAGGCCGTCGACGACTTCCTGGCCGCCACCAACAAGGCCGTCGAGAAGGTCGAAGCCTCCTCGAACACCGTTCAGTCGGGCGCTCTGGACCTCAACAAGAAGGTCCTCTCGCTGGCCGAAGAGAACCTCTCGGTCGCCTTCGATCACGCTCAGAAGCTGATCAAGGCCAAGGACGCTCAGGAGCTGCTGGCTCTGCAGGGCGACTTCCTGAAGGCCCAGGCCGCCTCCTTCGGCGAGCAGGTCCGTCAGATCGGCGACGCCGCCGCCAAGACCGTCTCCTCGATCACCGAGAAGGTCACCAAGGGCTGATCGCCCTCGGTCACTCACGGCGATTTCGTGCGACGGGCCGTCGAGAGACGGCCCGTCGTCGTTCGGACGGCGCCCCGAAACGCTCTTGTGCAATGCAATATTTTATTGCAATGCAACACGGTCGGCGCTAGACTGATCGACGTCGACGAAGCGCGCCCGGACTTCGTCGATCGCGGGACAGAGACCGGGCACAGTGCCGCCGGATCCGAAGGATCGGTTCCTGGCGCCCTCGAGGCGAGTGACGACACCCCTCGACGCGAAACGAGATCCAGGAGAAATCAGGCATGACGACTCAGGCGAAGACCCAGACCAAGCGCGGCGCCAAGCCGGCTGCCGCTCCGGCTCCGGCCGCTGCCCCGGCTCAGGCCGCCGTTCCGGCCGCCGCCGCTCCCGTCGCCGCCGCTCC
>JBEOKB010000212.1:0-2580 GCA_040275425.1 Siculibacillus sp.
GCGCTGGCGCGCGAGCCCTATCTCGCCGTCGCCGAGATGCAGGGCGCGGCGCGCGAGGCCCGTATCCTGCTCGCCGCCGCCCTGCCGCTCGCGGCGATCGAAGCGGATTTCGCCGCCCACGTGGTCGAGGAGGCCGAGGTGCGCTTCGACGAGGCCGCCGATCGGGTCAAGGCCCGCCGCGTCCGCCGCTTCGGCCGGGTGGTGCTGTCGGAGAAGCCGATCGAGAAGCCCGATCGCGAGACGGTGTCGCGCGCCCTGATGCGCGCGGTCGCGCGGCGGGGGCTGGCGAGCCTGCCCTGGAGCCGGGCCGCCGACCGCCTGCGCCACCGCGTCGAATACGTCCGCCGTGCCGGCATCGACGGCCTGCCCGACTTCTCCGACGAGGCGCTCCTCGCCGGTCTCGACGACTGGCTCGCCCCTCATGTGCTCGGCCGCACCACGCCCGCCGACATCCGTGAGAGCGACGTCTTCGACGGCCTCGAAGCACTGGTCGACTGGGAGGCCCGCCGCCTCCTCGACACCCACGCCCCCACCCACTTCACCGCGCCGACCGGCTCGAACGTCGCCGTCGACTACGAGGTCGAGAACGGTCCGGCGATCTCGATCCGCGTGCAGGAACTGTTCGGCCTCGACGTGCATCCCTCGATCTGCGGCGGGCGGGTGCCGCTGCTGGTCGAGCTGCTGTCGCCCGCCCATCGCCCGATCCAGCTCACCCGCGACCTGCCCGGCTTCTGGCGCGGCTCCTGGCGCGACGTGAAGATCGAGATGAAGGGCCGCTACCCGCGCCACGTCTGGCCCGACGACCCCGCCACCGCCGCCCCGACCACCCGCGCCAAGCCGCGCGGCACGTGACCCGGCCGCCGTCGCGCGAAACGCGAAGAGGGCGCTCGCGGCTCGCGCGGGCGCCCTCTTCACATGTGACTCGACTGCATGTCGGCCGACGGATCACACCGTCTTGTCGACCCCGGCGACCACCTCGGCCGGCGCGCTCTCGCCCGGCTTCGGCCCGCCCTTGGACACGCCGACCAGCGCCGGGCGCAGTACCCGCCCGCCGATCGCGAACCCGTCCTGCATCACCTGCAGCACCGTGCCGGTCGGCACCTGCGGATTGGGGATCTCGAACATCGCCTGATGCAGATTGGGGTCGAACTTCTCGCCCATCGGCGACAGCTTGCGCACGCCGTGCTTCTCGAGCGTCTTGAGAAGCTCGCGGCCGGTCAGCTCGACGCCTTCCACCAGCGCCTTGCCGCCGCTCGTCTCGTTCTCGCGCAGCTCCGCCGGCACGTGGCCGAGCGCGCGCTCGAAGTTGTCGGCGACCGACAGGAGATCGCGGGCGAAGCCGGAGACGGCGTAGTCGCGCGCGTCCCGGATCTCCTTCTCGGTGCGGCGGCGCAGATTCTCCATCTCGGCCAGCGTGCGCAGCAGCCGATCCTTGATCTCGGCGTTCTCCGCCAGCAGCGCGGCGACCGGATCGACGGCGCTCTCGGGCGCGGCCTCGGGCGCGGCGGTTTCGGGGGTGACGGCGGCGGTCGCTTCGGTCGCGGTCTCGTCGGTCATGGCGTCCTCGAACGGTGTGTGGGGTCGGCTGCGGATTTGAGGCCTCGCGCCGTCGATTTCAAGCCCGAATCGCCGGTTCGCCGAAAGGAACGACGCCCGGCCGACGAGAGGATCGTCGACCGGGCGTCGAGCCCGATGGGGAAGGCGAGGGCGATCAGGCGATCGCGCCGTTGATCCAGTCGACCAGCTTGCCCTTGGGGGCGGCGCCGACCTGCATCGCCGCCGGTTTGCCGTCCTTGAACACGATCAGGGTCGGGATCGAGCGCACGCCGAACTTCATCGCCGCGCCCGGGTTCTCGTCGATGTTGAGTTTCACGACCTTGACCTTGCCGGCCATCTCGGTGGCGATCTCCTCGAGCGCCGGGGCGATCATGCGGCACGGGCCGCACCACTCGGCCCAGAAGTCGACGACGACCGGCTCGCCGGACTTGAGAACGTCGGTGTCGAAGGAAGCGTCGGTGACTTTCACGGTCGCCATGGATGGCCTCATGCGTGGTGGCGCCGGGAGGGCGCCTCTCGTTCGACGCCAAACTAGGAACCCCGTCGCCGAGCGTCAAGATCTGGGGGGTGCGGCGCCGTCGCCCTACGGCATCACGTCGTCGCGATCCGCCGCGCCACCGCCGCGAGCGTCTCCTCGTCGAGCACCTCGAGCCGGGGCACCGCCGTCCACAACAGTGCCATCCGAACACGGCGGCCGGGGAAGATTTCGCCGAGCAGACGTCGGTAGAGCGCCATCTGCCCCAGATGCGCCTCCGCGCCCGCGCCCGCCCGATCGGTCTTGAAGTCGACCGCCAGCACCTCGTGCGTGTCGACCACCAGTCGGTCGATTCGGCCCGAGATCTCGATCTCCTCGCCCTGGGGCGAGGTCGTACGCCCGGCGATCGCCACTTCCGCCCGCGCCTGTGGCCCGAACGCCGCCGCGAAGCGTGGATCGTCGAGCACCGCCTCGACCTCGGCGACGATCGCCTCGCGCGTCACCTCGTCCAGTCGTCCGCCGCGCGCCGCCACGAACCGTCGCGCCGC
>JBEOKB010000213.1:0-28016 GCA_040275425.1 Siculibacillus sp.
GAACGTCAGCTTCCCAAGCTGAATGTCGTGGGTTCGATTCCCATCGCCCGCTCCAATCCATCCCCCGTCACGACGTCGAATTCGCCGGTTCCGCGCTGCGGCCGCTCGCGACGGTCTTCGCCGGCCTCGAGGTTCGGGGATCACTCCTCCGCGATGTCGCCGTCTCCGAAGCCGCCGTCAGGGTGCGGCGAGGTCGGGATCGCGGCGGCGCCGGCGTCCGGAAGCGCGCGGAAACGGCACGACGACGTCGGGATCGCCGCGCAGGATCAGGATCGTCGCGCATCGAGGGGGGCGGCGGACGACGTCCCGAGGCGGTGCCACCGGATCGCGAGCGAGCGCCTCGCCTTCGGCCGAACGCGGGCGATCGATGTGGGAGGCGGTCCTCGTCCGAAGGGTGACGATGACGGCTCCGGCGGGAAACCGGGTGATGGTGGTCATGGCGGGCGCTGCCTTCGGTGAAAAGGGGACCATCGTTCGACCCGCGCCGCGTCGCCGCCGCGCCTAGTCCATCGCCGCGAGCAGGGCGGCGATCTCCACGGTGGCGAACCTGGTGAACGTGTCGGAGACGGCGTAGGGCAGCACGATCCTGGGGCCGAGCCGGACGGCGCCGCAGGTGTAGACCACGTTGGGCACGTAGCCCTGGCGCTCGTCGGGCTCGGGCCGCACCAGGGGCTCGCGCAGCCGCCCGATCACCCGTGACGGATCGGCCTTGTCGAGCAGCACCGCGCCGATCGCGTATTTGCGCACCGGTCCGACCCCGTGGGTCAGCAGGAGCCAGCCCTCGTCGATCTCGATCGGCGAGCCGCAGTTGCCGATCTGCACGAATTCCCAAGGGTAGAGCGGCTTCATCAGCACGCGCCCGCCGTTCCAGGTGAGGAGATCGTCCGACGTGATCAGGTAGAGGTTCTCGTTGTCCTGGCGGCCGATCATGGCGAAGCGCCCGTCGATGCGGCGCGGGAACAGCGCGAGCCCCTTGTTGCGGGCGGCGTCGCCGGTCAGCGGCGACAGCCGGAACGACACGAAGTCGCTCGTCTCGATCAGTTCGGAACGGATGGCCCGGCCGGAATAGGCGGTGTAGGTCGCGCACCAGCGGCTGACGCCCTCCTCCTCGATCTCGACGAAACGGGCATCCTCGATGCCGTTCGACTGCGCCTCGGTGACGGGGAAGATCACCCGCTCGGCGAGATCGAGCCCGGGCTCGAAGGTGACGTCGACGGTCTCGCCGAACGGCCCCCATCCGCGCGCGACCACCCGAGGGATCTCGGCGCGGTCGGCCTTGGGGTCGACGCTGACGCGGCCCTCGGCGTCGATCGTGCCGGAGCGGAAGGTCAGCGAGGAGACGTGACCCTCGCCGACGGCGCGCAGCGACAGGATGAAGCGCATGCCCCCCTCCGGCGCGCCGGTCTGATCGGGATGGCGCACGATGCTCGGATTGAACAGGGCCGAGGCCTCGAACGAGTATTCGTGCAGGAAATAGGCGCCGACCAGACGGCGCTGGGTCTCGTCGAAGAGATCGTGCTGGCGCAGCGCGCCCTCCATCTCGTCGGCGCGGCCCTCGAAGGTCGCGATCAGGTCGCGATGGCGATCCTGGAAGTTGGCGAGAACCTCGGCGAGTTCCGCCTTCGCCTGGGCCGGGTCGAGGCCGAGGACGCGGTCGACGATGTGGTTGGCGCGGGTCTTGTCGACCGGCTCGAGATCGCGCGGTTCGGTCGCGGGTCGGAACGGTCGCACCACCACGCGCGCCGGATCGGGGCGCAGCCGGATCGGTTGTTCGTCGAGGAGAGCGTTCTGGGACAAGACGAGGCCTCGTTTCGGCGAGCGGGCGGAAGGGTCAGGCGCGCAGCACCCGGGGGGGCGCCAGCGTCGGACGTCGGGTGTCGGCACGGGTGGAGCGGCGGACGTCGGCCAGGCCGAGCAGCCACGACACCACCGATTCGCCGCCGCGATTGTCGTTGGCGCGGTCGGGATGGAGCCCGTCGCGGCAACTGCCGGTCTCGAGGTCGACCAGGGGGATCGACAGATCGTTCTCGCCGAGGAACCAGGCGAAGGCGCGCACCGCGTCGGCCTTCCAGGCCGGATCGGGATCGACCTCGAACGCGGCGAGACAGGCGGCGATGGTCGCGGTCGCCTCCAACGGCTGCTGGTCGAACCGATGCTCGGCCGTCGGATCGGGATCGTGGAAGCCGTGCGAGCCGATCGGGCGGAACCAGCCGTTGGGCGCGGTCTGGCGGACCGTCAGCCAGCGCAGGGTGCGCAGGCCCGCCTCGGTCCAGGCGGAGGTGCCCGTCGCCCGGCCGGAGACGATCAGCGCCTGCGGAAGGCGGGCGTTGTCGTAGGCGAGTGTCGCCTCGAACCATTCGTGCTCGGCCGTCTCCGACGCGGCCAGCCGCGCCATCAGCCGCTCGGCGAGCCGCGCTCGCAGCCGGTCGGCCCACGGTTCGGTGGTGACGGCGCAGTAGCCGTCGAGGCCGAGCAGGGTGAAGGCCCAGGCGCGCGGGGCGTCGAAGTGCTCGGCCGTGGGCGCGGCGGCGGCGAAGAGATCGCGCGCCCAGGCGGCCCGCGAGGCGGGATGATCGCCGCGGGCGCATTCGCCGAGCGCCCACAGCGAGCGGCCGTGGCTGTCGGGCGATCCGCGATCCTCGAGCCAGCGCCGATCGAAGCCCATGAAGTTGCGGAAGCGCCGCGTGTCGGGGTTCCAGGCGTGCTGGAGAAAGGCGGCGAAGCGGGTGGAGAGCCCTTCGGGCAGGCTCTGTTCGCCGCGCCCCTCCAGCGCGCAGGCGAGCAGCAGCGCGCGCGCGTTGTCGTCGACGCAGTAGCCGTGTGCCCGATCGGGCACCGAACGAACCGCGTGCTGAAACAGGCCGGTGTCGTCGCACATCTCCAGGAAGTGGCCGACCCGCATCGACGGCGGAATGTGACCGACGGCGACGATCTGGGCCGGCGGCCGACGTGCCTCCACCACCCGGCGGCGGTGATGCTCGTGCCGCGCCGCGTCGAACAGGGCGACGTAGCGATCGGCGGCGCGCTCCCAGATCATCGCCCGACCGGCGGCATGGGCGCGACGGCGCATGGCGAGACGGCGGGCGGGATCGATCAGCAGCCCGGCGATGGCCTCGCCGACCGCCCTCGCGTCGCCGAAGGGAACCAGGATGCCGCGCCCGTCGGCCAGGAGCTCGCGCGCGTGCCAATAGGGGGTGGAGACCACCGCGTTGCCGAGGCCGAAGGAATAGGCGAGCGTGCCGGAGGTCATCTGCGCCACGTCGAGATAGGGCGTGACGTAGACGTCGCACATGGCGATGAAGCCGAGCAGGGTCGGTTCGTCGACGAAGCGATCGAGGAAGACGACCGACTTCTCGATCTTCAGCGCGCGCACCCGCGCCTGGAGGCTCTCGCGATAGGCCTCGCCCTGGTCTCGCACCAGATTGGGATGGGTGGCGCCGAGCACGACGTAGACGGCGTCGGGCGCCTGCCGGAGCACCGCCGGCATGGCGTCGATCATCACCTCGATGCCCTTGTTGGGCGACAGGAGGCCGAAGGTCAGGATCACCGAGCGATCGGCGAAGCCGAGCGCGGCCTTGGCCACGTCCGGTTCGGCGAAGGCGACGTCGGGAATGCCGTGGGCGATGACCTCGATCTTGTCCGCCGGAACGCCGTAGACCGACAGGAGCAGCTCGCGGCCCATCTCGGCCATCACCACCACGCGCGAGGAGGCGGCGACGATGCGCGCCATCACCCGGCGCTGCGCCGGCGAGGGCGCGGCGAGCACGGTGTGGAAGGTGGTGATCACCGGCAGGGTCAACCGGTCGAGCAGGGCGAGGACGTGACATCCCGCCTCGCCGCCGAAGATGCCGAATTCGTGTTGGAGCGACACGGCGTCGAAGCCGCCCGCCTCCAGCAGATCGGCGGCGCGGACGTAGTCGTCGACGTCGTCGGCGGCGATCTCGAAGCGCACGGTCTCCGGATAGTCGTAGCGACGCCCCTGGTCGGTCAGGGCGACGATCGCCGTGTCCAGGCCGAGGCGTCGGGTGGCGACCGCCTGTTGCAGATTGGTGGTGAAAGTGGCGATGCCACAGCGGCGCGGCAGGGAGTTGCCGACGAATGCCATGCGTCCAGATCGGGTCATGTGACGACCTCCGTTTCGCGGACCGGCGAACCGGTGGTCGGCGGCGGCCCGAGTGTCCGGACCCGTCGGCGACGAGCCCGGACCGGGCGAGGCGGTTCGCGCCTCGCCCGGTGCGATCGAGGCTCGGGCGATCGGCCCCTCGGTGTCGTCCGCCGGTACGTCCGCGGTCGATCCGACACGAAGGGCACGAAGTCGCCGAGCCGTCGGCGCGATCAGGCGATGACGACCAGACGGTCGGCGTTGACCTTGCCGCTGCGCTGATCGGTGACGAGCTCGTAGCCGAGCTTCTGACCCTCGTAGAGATCACCGATGCCGCTGCGTTCGACGGCAGAGATGTGGACGAAGGCGTCCTTGGAGCCGTCGTCGGGTTGGATGAAGCCGAAGCCCTTCTGAGAATTGAACCATTTCACGGTGCCGGTCGACATGTCGTAATTCCTTTCATGAGTATTCTTGCAGGCCGACCTCGTGGATCGGTTGTCGAAATTGCTTCTTCGGGAAAGAAAAATCGTCGTCGGCGAACGCTGAGTTCGGCGCCTTCAAGTCGTCCGGCCGTCTATCGACCACCTTCATATGGGATTGAGAACGAGACGTTACAACGAAACGTGGAAGAAATACACGAGAAATCTGCGAGGCGCCCGGTCTCAGATGAGGATCGATCGCCGCCTCGCCGACGCCGCGCGACGGATCCGGCCCTCGGCCGAGGGATCGACGCCCGCGCGGTTGAATTCATCGCATCCGCGCACCACGTATTCGATATGAATTCATCGCTGTTCGTCATGAAGAGCATTCGTATTCCATCGATTTCAAGGAAACAAATTCACATGAACCAGAAATTTCGTCTGTTGTGCGCCGAGTTGCGTCTGAAGCTTCTGTCGATCGACCGTGTCGTCGAGCAGATCCAGACCGATCCGGTCGCGCTCTCGACCGCCGCCCAGACACGGGCGGAGGTTCGGATCGGCGGCATCCGCGATCACATCGCCGCGCGTCTCGACGAAGTCACCGCGGCGGAAGGGCGGGTGCGGGCTTGGGTCGACCATGGTCGCGAGAGCGCCGCCGCGCAGGTCGCCGCCTGGAAGGCCGGCGGGAACACCCACGACCTCAACGGCCGCGCCGACGACGCCGAGACCTATGCCCTCGCCGTCCTCGATCTCGCCGCCGCCGCCGCGCGGGAATGCGCGCAAGCGGTCCTGGAGGCCGTGTTGGCCCGCTCCGACGCCGATGCCGCCTGCCTGTCGCCGCTGGTGTCGGAGGGCGCGCCGCCGTCGTGAGGTCCCGTCGAGCACTCGCCGGGCCTCCCTGCCCGCTCAGATCGGCAGGGCGTCGGTGGTCTTCACTTCCTCCATCACCGCGTAGGTGCGGGTTTCGCGCACGCCCGGCAGCGGCAGGATCACCTCCGCCAGGAAGCGGCGATAGGCGGCCATGTCGCGCACCCGCGACTTGATCAGGTAGTCGAACCCGCCCGCCACCAGATGGCACTCGAGCACCTCCCCCGAACGCTTCACCTGGGTGGCGAAGGCGTCGAACACGTCCGGGCTGGTGCGGTCGAGCAGAACCTCGACGAACACCAGGAGCCCGCGCCCGAGCTTGACCGGATCGAGTTCCGCCCGAAATCCCAGAATGAACCCCTCGCGCGTCAGCCTGCGCATGCGCTCGGCCGTGGCGGTGGCCGACAGACCGATCCTCTCGGCGAGATCGGCGACGGTGATCCGCCCGTCGAGCTGCAATACGCCGAGGATCTTGCGGTCGAGGCGATCGAGTTCGTCGATATCGTCGTGCATGAGGGCTCCAGCCGAGAAAACAGAGGAGAGACGCGTCAACTTCCATGAATAGAGAGGACTTGTCCACGATATCATGCGGAATGAACGGTCGATGCGCGCCGCGTCCGTCGATCGCCCGTCCGCCTGCCCGCGACCCGTGTTTCCCGCCGGAGATCCGCCATGAACGCCCTTCCCGCCGTCGTCGCGCCCGCGATCGCCCTCTTCCGTGCGCCCTACGCCCCCGACGATCGGCGCATGGTCGAGGACCTGCTCGCCGAGGTTCGCCTCGATGCCGCCGCCGAGGCCCGCATCGACGCCCATGCCGCGCGGCTGGTCGCCGACATCCGCGCCGAGCGCGGCGGCTTCGGCGTCGAGGAGTTCCTGCGCGAGTATGCGCTGACCACCCGCGAGGGGCTGGCGCTGATGGTGCTGGCCGAGGCGCTCCTGCGCGTGCCCGACGCCGAGACTGCCGACCGCCTGATCGAGGACAAGCTCGCCGAGGCCGAGTTCGAGCACCACGAGCGGGTGTCGGACGCCTGGCTGGTGTCGGCCTCCGCCTGGGCGATGGGCCTCACCGCCCGCGTCTTCCGCCCCGGCGAGACCCCGACCGGCGTCATCTCCGGCCTGGTCAAGCGCCTCGGCCGTCCGACCATCCGCACCGCCGCCCGTCAGGCCATGCGCGTCATGGGCCACCAGTTCGTGCTCGGCGAGACCATCGACGGCGCCCTCGCCCGCGCCGCGTCGCTGGAGAGCAAGGGCTGGCGCCACTCCTACGACATGCTCGGCGAGGGCGCCCGCACCGCCACCGACGCCGACGCCTATTTCCGCTCCTACGCCCAGGCGATCGAGCGGATCGGCGCCGCCGCCGGTCCCGGCCGCCTGCCCGATCGCCCCGGCATCTCGGTCAAGCTGTCGGCGCTCCATCCGCGCTACGAGGCGGTCAATCGCGACGCCGTCATGCGCGAGCTGGTGCCACGCCTGATCGACCTCGCCCGCGCCGCCAAGGCCCACGACCTCGCCTTCACCGTCGACGCCGAGGAGGCCGACCGGCTGGAACTGTCGCTCGACGTCTTCGCCGCCACCCTCGCCGACCCCTCGCTGAAGGGCTGGGACGGCTTCGGCCTCGCCGTTCAGGCCTATCAGAAGCGCGCCGTCGCCGTGATCGACTGGGTGCGCGATCTCGCCGAGAGCCTCGATCGCCGCCTGATGGTCCGCCTCGTCAAGGGCGCGTACTGGGATACCGAGATCAAGCGCGCCCAGGAGCGCGGCCTCGCCGACTATCCGCTGTTCACCCGCAAGGCGGCGACCGATCTCTCCTATCTCGCCTGCGCCCGCCGTCTTCTCGCCGCCCGGCCGCGGCTCTATCCCCAGTTCGCCGGCCACAACGCCGTGACCGTCGCCCAGGTCGCCGAAATGGCCGGTCCGCGCACCGGCGCCGAACCCGGCTTCGAGTATCAGAAGCTCCACGGCATGGGCGACGCGCTCCACCGCGCCGTGGTCGAGGACGACCGTTACCCCTGCCGCATCTATGCCCCCGTCGGCGGCCACCGCGATCTGCTCGCCTATCTCGTCCGTCGCCTGCTCGAGAACGGCGCCAACTCATCCTTCGTCGCCAAGGTCGGCGACGACGCCGTACCGATCGCCGAGCTGCTGCGCCGCCCCGCCGAGGAACTCGGCAACGGCACTCGTCCGCGCCACGCCCGCATCCCGCTGCCGCGCGCGCTCTACGGCTCGCGCCTCAACTCCTCCGGCCTCGAATTCGGTTGTGCCGCCGATCGCGACGCCCTCCTCGCCGGCATCGCCGAGCATCTCGACACCGTCTGGGACGCCGCCCCGATCGTCGACGGCAAGGGCCGCCCCGGCCCCGCTCGCCCGGTCGTCGCCCCCGCCGACGGGCGCGCGCTGGTCGGCACCGTCGTCGAGGCGACGCCGGAGATCGCCGCCGAGGCGATGCGCGCCGCCGCCGCCGCCCATCGCGCCTGGGATCTCACCCCGGTCGAGATCCGCGCCAGGGCGCTGGAGAACGCCGCCGACGCGATGGAGGCGAACCGCTCGGCGCTGATGGCCCTTCTTTCGACCGAAGCGGGCAAGACCCTGCCCGACGGGCTGGCGGAGGTGCGCGAGGCGATCGACTTCTGCCGCTACTACGCCGCCGAGGCCCGCCGCCTCTACGGCGACGACCGCCTCCTGCCCGGTCCGACCGGCGAGGAGAACCGCTTGCACCGGCGTGGTCGCGGCGTGTTCGTGTGCATCTCACCCTGGAACTTCCCGCTCGCCATCTTCGTCGGTCAGGTCGCCGCCGCCCTGGTCGCGGGCAACGCGGTGGTCGCCAAACCGGCCGAACAGACCCCGCTGGTCGCCGCCTTCGCCGTGCGCCTGCTGCACGAGGCGGGCGTGCCGGTGGGGGTGCTGCACTACTTGCCGGGCGACGGCGCGGTCGGCGCCGCCCTGGTCGCCTCGCCGCTCGCCGCCGGTGTCGCCTTCACCGGCTCGACCGAGGTGGCGCGGATCATCAACCGCACCCTCGCCGCCAAGGACGGCCCGATCGTCCCGCTCGTCGCCGAGACCGGCGGCATCAACGCCATGATCGTCGATGCCACCGCCCTGCCCGAGCAGGTCGCCGACGACGTCTGTCTGTCGGCCTTCCGCTCCGCCGGTCAGCGCTGCTCGGCGCTGCGCCTCCTGTTCGTCCAGGACGACGTCGCCCCGCGCATCCTGGAGATGATCGCCGGCGCGGCGAAGGAGCTGCGCCTCGGCCCGCCCGCCGATCCGGCCACCGACGTCGGCCCGGTCATCGACGCCGAGGCGCGCGACCGCCTCGCCGCCCATGTCGCCGCCGAGCGCGCGAAGGGGCGCGTGTTGTGGGAGGGGGCGACACCGACCGGCGCGCTCGCCTCCGGCACCTGGATCGCCCCGACCATCGTCGCGCTGCCGTCGGCGCGCGATCTCGACCGAGAGCACTTCGGCCCGATCCTGCACGTGGTTCGTTGGAAGGCGGAGGATCTCGACCGCGTGCTGGAGGCGATCGCCGCCACCGGCTACGGCCTCACCCTCGGCGTCCACAGCCGCATCGACGCCACCGTCCGCCGCGTCACCGAGCGCCTCTCGGTCGGCAACGTCTACGTCAACCGCAACATGATCGGCGCGGTGGTCGGGGTGCAGCCCTTCGGCGGCTCGGGCCTGTCCGGCACGGGCCCCAAGGCGGGCGGCCCGGACTATCTCCACCGCTTCTCGATCGAACAGGTGATCGCCACCAACACGGCGGCCGCCGGCGGCAACGCCGGCCTCCTGTCGCTCGGCGAGGAGTGATACCGACCCGGTGAAGTCTCGACCCGTGAAGAGCCTCCTTCGAGAAGTCGGAACTTCATGAGCCGGTTACGAGCGGGGAGGGCGCCTCCCCGCGCCTTCACCGCTTCGGCCAGCGCGCCGCGATCACCTCGTGGAGCGCCCGGATCGCCTGCGCCTCGCCGCCCTCGGGGCGGCCGGGCCGGGCGGCGGGTGTCCAGGCGAAGATGTCGATGTGGACCCAGGCCGCGGCCTTCTCGACGAACTTCCTCAGGAACAGCGCCGCCGTGATCGATCCGGCGAAGCCGCCCGACGAGACGTTGTTGGTGTCGGCGATCTTGCTGTCGAGCATCGCCCCATAGGCCCCCCACAGCGGCATCCGCCACAGCGGATCGAACTGACGCGCGCTCGCCGCCGCGATCTCACCCGCGAGAACGTCGTCGTCGGTGTAGAACGGCGGCAGATCCGGCCCCAGCGCCACCCGCGCCGCGCCGGTCAGCGTGGCGAGGTCGATCACGAGCTCCGGCGCCTCCTCGTCGGCGAGCGCCAGCGCGTCGGCCAGCACCAGCCGTCCCTCGGCGTCGGTGTTGCCGATCTCCACCGTCGGCCCCTTGCGCGACGGCACCACGTCGCCCGGCCGGAACGCCCGGCCGGAGACCGAGTTCTCCACCGCCGGCACGATCAGCCTGAGCCGCACCGGCAGCCCCGCCTCGATGATCGTCGCCGCCAGCGCCAGCGCGTTGGCCGCCCCGCCCATGTCCTTCTTCATGAGCAGCATGGCCGTGTCCGGCTTGATGTCGAGACCGCCGCTGTCGAACACCACGCCCTTGCCGACCAGCGTCACCTTCGGGTGGGAGGGATCGCCCCAGCGCGCGTCGATCAGGCGCGGCGGCCGGTCCGACCCCTTGCCGACCGCGTGCACCAGGGGGAAGTTCGCCGCGAGGAGATCCTCGCCGATCGTCTCGTCGACAGTGCCGCCCGCCGCCTCGAACACAGCGCGGATCGCCGCCGCCAGTTCCGAAGGTCCGAGATCGTTGGCGGGCGTGTTGACGAGATCCCGCGCCAGGAACACCGCCCGCGCCGTCCGCTCGACCTCTGCGAGATCGACGTCCGGCCCGACCGCCAGCCGCACCTCCTTCGCCGCCCCGGCCCGGTAGCGGCGGAAGCGGTAGCTCTCCAGCGCGAAGGCCAGCGTCGCCAGTCGCTCGTCCTCGACCGGCCCGACGAAGCGCCAGGTGCCGGCCGGCAACAGGCTCGCCGCCTTGCCCGGCAGGAACGGCGTGCGCGCCGCCTCGCCGCGACGGCCGAGCCCGAACAGCGCCCCGGCGATGCCGCCCGTCGCGTCGGGCACCACCAGGAGCGCCCCGGCGCTCGCCTCGAAGCCGCAGGCGCGGGCGAAGGCGGCGGCCGGATCGCCGAGATCGGCGAGGAGCGCCGCCAGCCCGTCGGGCGTGACGAGATGGATCGGCGTGGCGACGGCGGTATCGACGACGAGAGGAAGATCCAAGAGCGAGCCTCCGAGAGAAGGGCAGGGCGCGCCTCGAGCGATGCGCCGAACCGGGTGGTCACGCGAGTGTGACCACGCCCGCCCGCCGTCGTCCACCCCTGGAATTGCGGCTCTTAACCGGCCGTTAGGGTTAACGAAGCATAACTTGGGGCGACGTCTTCCCGCGGCACGTGCGTCGCCGTGGAGCGTCGCGTGCGGAGTAGACCCATGAACCGGCGTATCGCCCTCGGCCCGTCCAGGCTGTTCCTGACCCTAGCGCTTCTCGCCGTCGGCGGCGGGATGCTCTCCGGTTGCGCCCGCCCGCGCGGCGAGGGGCCCGAGACCACCGGCTCGATCGGCCTTCAGCCCGAGAGCCGCAACGTCGGCTCCGCCGCCGAGTGGACCGAGCGCTACAAGGCCGCGCCGAACGACCCGAACGTCGCCCTCAACTTCGCCCTCGCGCTGCGCGCCGAGGGTCGCCCCGCCCAGGCGGTCGAGGTGCTGCAGAAGACCATGGTGCAGTTTCCCGGCGAACCGACCATCGCCTCCGCCTATGGCAAGGCTCTCGCCGAGAAGGGCGACTTCGACGAGGCGCTGAAGGTGCTGCGCTCGGCCAATTCGCCGCGCACCCCCGATTGGCGTCTGACCTCGGCCGAAGGCGCCGTCCACGACCAGATGGGCAACACCGCCGAGGCCCGCCGCCTCTACGAGGCCGCCCTCAAGATCGTGCCCGACGAGCCGACCGTGCTCAACAATCTCGGCCTGTCCTACACGCTCACCAACGAGCTGCCCAAGGCCGAGGCCACCCTGCGCCGCGCCGTCGCCTCGCCGCGCGCCGACAGCCGCGTGCGCCAGAACCTCGGCCTGGTCATCGGCCTCCAGGGCCGCTTCGACGAGGCCGCCCGCGTCGTCTCGCAGGAACTGCCGCCCCAGCAGGCCGAGGCCAACGTCGCCTACCTGCGCACCATGCTGACCCAGCCCAACACCTGGAAACAGATCGAGAAGACCGATCGCGCCGCCCGTCGCGGCTGAGCCGATCGCCGCCGCAGACGAGAAGACCCGCCGCGCTCCTCGCGCGGCGGGTCTTCTCGCATTCGTGTCGGTGAGACCGGACGCGGCTCACTCGCCGGCGGGGGCCGCCGGGGCGAACTGGTCGAACGCCTCCACCGCCTGCGCGGCGTACATGTAGGACGGACCCGCGCCCATGTAGATCGCGGTCGCGACCGTCTCCATGATCTCCTCGCGGGTCGCGCCCGCCGCCCGCGCCGCCTTGGCGTGGAAGGCGATGCACGGATCGCAGCGCACCGAGACCGAGATGCCCACCGCGATCAGTTCCTTGGTCTTGGTGTCGAGCGCGCCCGCCTTGAGCGAGCCCTGCGCCAGTTGCGAGAAACCCTTCATCGCCTCGGGGGCGCCGTTGCGCACCTCCTTGAGCAGAACGGTCATCTCGTTCGCGATTTTCTGCCAGTCCTTGAACATGGGATCCGCCTCCGAGGGACGTCGTACGACGATGCGCGGGACCGTGCGCCCGCGGGCGGACGATCCGGTTCCTCTCGCTCTTGGCACGGGGCGGACATATCGGTCAATGCTGATATGTCGGGGCGGCCATGCGCTCCGCCCGCGCGTTCACTTCCAGCCGAACAGCTGAATCATCGCCGGGCCGATGATGACCACGAACAGCACCGGCAGGAAGAACACGATCATCGGCACGGTCAGCTTGGGCGGCAGCGACGCCGCCTTCTTCTCGGCCTCGGCCATGCGGGTGTCGCGGCTCTCCTGCGACAACACGCGCAGCGCCTGACCGAGCGGCGTGCCGTAGCGCTCCGCCTGCACCAGCGCCGTCACCACGCCGCGCACCGAATCGAGACCGGTGCGGATGCCGAGGTTCTCGTAGGCCTTGCGCCGCTCCTGCAGGTAGGAGAGCTCGGCCGCGGTCAGCTGCATCTCCTCCGCCAGCGCGATCGACTGGACGCCGATCTCCTCCGACACCCGTCGGAACGCCGGTTCGATCGACATGCCCGATTCGATGCAGATCAGCAGCAGATCGAGCGCGTCCGGCCACGCCCGCCGGATCGACTGCTGACGTTTGGCCACCGCGTTCTTGATGTAGATGATCGGCAGATAGAGGCCGACGCCTGCGGCGATCAGCGAGTAGACGAACTTCATGTTCGCCGGTTCCTCGGACGCGTCGATCACGAAGAACCACAGCATCGCCCCGGCGAAGAAGGCGAACGGCAGCACGAAGCGCGCGAACAGGAAGGCGGTGAGCGGCGCCTGACCGCGCAGGCCCGCCATGCGCAGCATGTCGGCGGTCTTCTCGTCGGCGAGCGCGTTCTTCAGCTTCAGCCGCTCGACCAGATTCTTCATGTAGATCTTGGGCTCGGTGCGCAGGCTGACCGGCCGCTCGGTGGCCAGCCGCGCGCGCTCCCGCGCCCTCAGCTTCTCGCGCTCGAAGGCCACCGCCTTCATGCGCGCGTTCATCTCGTTGCGCTCGAGCAGCGGCAGGCCGACGGTGATCACCGTCAGGCCGACGCCGGTCGCCACCGCGGCCGCCAGCAGAAACCGCGTGTCGGTGAAGAGATCGACGAGCTGGCTCATGCGCTTCCCCTCAGAAGTCGAAGTTGATCATCTGGCGCATCACCAGGATGCCGATCATCATGTAGAGCCCACCCGCGATCATGATGAAGTTGCCCGCCGTGGTGTCGAACAAAATCAGGATGTAGCTTGGGCTGGTCAGGTAGACGAGTATCGAGACGATGAACGGCAGCGAACCGATGATGCCGGCCGAGGACTTCGCCTCCATCGACATCGCCTGGATCTTGGCCTTCATCTTCTTGCGGTCGCGCAGCACCTTCGACAGGTTGGACAGCGCCTCCGACAGATTGCCGCCCGCCTTCTGCTGGATCGCGATGACGATGCCGAAGAAGTTGGCCTCCTGCACCGGCATGCGCTCGTAGAGCTTGAGGCAGGCGTCGCCGATCGGCACGCCGAGCTGCTGCGATTCGACGATGGTGCGGAATTCGCTCTTCACCGGCTCCTTGGTCTCGGTCGAGATCATTCTCAGACAGTCGCCGAGCGGCAGACCGGAGCGAATGCCGCGCACGATCAGATCGATCGCGTTGGGCAGTTCCTCGAGGAACTGCTTCTGGCGCCGCTTGCGCCGGAAGTTGATCACCCAGTTGGGCAGGCCGAGAAAGCCGATGACCGTGCCTCCGGCGCCGACCATCCAGTTGTGGGAGACGATGAAGAGGAGCAGCCCGAAACCGGCGCCGATCGCGATCGAGAACAGGATGTAGGTCTGGCGCGACCACTCGAGACCGGCCTGGGTCAGGCGCACGCTGAGCGGCGGCTTGCGCGTCAGGTCGGCGCGCGCCTTCTGGCGTTCCTCGAATTCCTGCAGCGCCTTCTGCATCGACTTCTTGCGCCCGCCGGTGGCCTCCTCGACCTTCGGGGTCGCGTCGGTGATCCGCTCCAGGCGCTTGATCGCGGCGTTCTCGTTGGAGACCCGGTCGAACATCAACGCCCACGCGATCCCGCCGGCGCTGAGGGCCGCCAGTACGATCAGTGCGATCACCGTCGTGTCCAAGCCGAACATGGCGCGTTCTCCCTCCGCTCTCTCGTCGGCCGCCTCAGGCGCCGGCCACTTCGGCCTGATCGAGCGCTTCGGCCAGCCGGCGTTCCTCGCCGTAGTAGCGCGCCCGGTCCCACATGCGCGGCCGGCCGATGCCGGTCGAGCGGTGGCGGCCGACCAACCGTCCCAGTTCGTCCTCGCCGAGGATCTCGTAGACGAACAGGTCCTGGGTGATGATCACGTCGCCTTCCATCCCCATCACCTCGGTGATGTGGGTGATGCGGCGCGAGCCGTCGCGCAGGCGCGACGCCTGGACGATGACGTCGACCGAGGAGACGATCATCTCGCGGATGGTCCGCGACGGCAGACCGTAACCGCCCATGGTGATCATCGATTCCATGCGGCTCAGCGCCTCGCGCGGACTGTTGGCGTGCAGCGTGCCCATCGAGCCGTCGTGACCGGTGTTCATCGCCTGCAACAGGTCGAACGCCTCCGGTCCGCGCACTTCGCCGACGATGATCCGCTCGGGACGCATGCGCAGACAGTTCTTGATCAGATCGCGCATGGTGATCTGACCCTCGCCCTCGAGGTTGGGCGGCCGTGTCTCCAGGCGCACCACGTGCGGCTGCTGCAGCTGCAGTTCCGCCGCGTCCTCGCAGGTGATGATGCGCTCGTTGGAATCGATGTAGTAGGTCAGGCAGTTGAGCAGCGTCGTCTTGCCCGAGCCGGTGCCGCCGGAGATGACCACGTTGCAGCGGCTCTTGCCGATCACTTCGAGCACCGTCGCCCCCTCGGGCGTGATGGTGCCGAACTTGACCAGCTGCGGCAGCGTCAGCTTGTCCTTCTTGAACTTGCGGATGGTCAGCGCCGGGCCGTCGATCGCCAGCGGCGGCGCGATGACGTTGACGCGGCTACCGTCCGGCAGACGCGCGTCGCAGATCGGCGAACTCTCGTCGACGCGGCGCCCGACCTGGCTGACGATGCGCTGACAGATGTTCATCAACTGCTGATTGTCGCGGAAGCGGATGCCGGTGAGCTGCACCTTGCCGGAGACTTCGATGTAGGTCTTCTCCGCGCCGTTGACCATGATGTCGGCGATGTCGTCGCGGGCGAGCAGCGGCTCGAGCGGGCCGTAGCCGAGCACGTCGTTGACGATGTCGGCGAGCAGTTCCTCCTGCTCGGCGATCGACATCACCAGATTCTTGAGATGGATGATCTCGTTGATGACGTCCGAGATCTCCTCGCGCGCCGAATCCGGATCGAGCCGGGCGAGCTGCGACAGGTCGATCGTGTCGATCAGCGCCGAGAAGATCGACGACTTGACGTCGTAGTACTCCTCCGAGCGCGTCCGCTCCTGCGGCGAGCGGCCGGGCGGCAGCGGCGCATTGGGATCGCTGCTCGCCGACGACGACGGGCGCGGAGCGGCGGCGGGCGCCGGAGCGGAGCGTGGCGCGGCCGTGGCCGCGGCCGACCGCAGACCCGCATCCGCCTTCGCCACACCCGTCGGCGCAGAACCGCCCGAACCTCGACGACCGAACATGCCTCTACCCTACGCTTCTCGTACGTTTCACGAAGCCTTGCGCGCCCGGAGCTTTTCCAGGAGCGGCGCCAGCGGCGAACGACGGACCTTGCGGACCTCGGCCCGGCCCGTGACCAGCGCCCCCAGTCCGCGGAACAGCTCCGCCGTCGGATGCTTGGCGTCCATTTCGCCGATCATCAGCCCCTTGTTGGCGGCATTGCCGAAGGTGGCCGCGTCGAAGGGGATCACCGCCGAGATCGGCAGATCGAGCGCCTTGGCGAATTCCTCCGGCTTGATCTCCGGCCGCTTGGGAATACCGGCCATGTTGAACACCAGACGCGGCGGCGCGTCGTTGGGCCGTCCGGCCCGCAGCACGTCGACGAGGTTCTTGGCGTTGCGCAGATTGGCCAGATCGGGCGAGGCGACGATCACCACCTCGTCGGACTCCCGCAACAGACGGCGCACCCACCCGCTCCACTGATGCGGCAGGTCGAGCACCACCACCGGCACCCCCGACAGCGCCACCTCGATCAGATTGTCGAAGTCGAGCTCCTCGAAGTCGTAGGGCCGGTCGAGCATCGCCGGCGCCGCCAGCAGCGACAGGTGCTGCGAGCACTTCGACAGCAGTCGGTCGAGGAACATCTCGTCGAGCCGGTCGGGCGCGTTGAGCGCGTCGAGCACGCCCTGGGTCGGGTCCTGATTGAAGTCGAGACCGGCGGTGCCCCAGGCCAGATCGAGATCGGTGATCGCCACGTCGGTGCCGAACGACTTGCCGATCGACCAGGCGACGTTGTGCGCCACCGTCGACGAACCGCACCCGCCCTTGGCGCCGATGAAGGCGATCGTCTTGCCGAGCGGCGCGGCGTCCGGATTGTGGTAGAGCTCGCCGATCGCGTTGAGAATGTCGAACATTCCCAGCGGCGCCACGATGTACTCGCTGACGCCGCGCTTGATCAGCTCGCGATAGAGGATCACGTCGTTGATGTGGCCGATCACCAGCACCTTGGTGCCGGGATCGCACACCTCGGCGAGCCCGTCGAGATGGGTCAGGATGTCCTGCGCCTTGCCCTTGGATTCGACCACGACCAGATTGGGCGTCGGCGCCGAACCGTAGAACTCCACGGCCGCCGGCATGCCGCCCATCTGCACCTTGAGATGGGCGCGCGACATGCGTCGATCCGCCCCCGCCTCTTCGAGAACGACGGCCAGTTCCGGGGTCTCGCAGAACGCCTGGATGGCGATGCGCGGGATCGCGCGCAGTTCGGCCCCTTCGGCGGGGGCGGTCTCGTTCGAGGAAAGGGTCATTCGCTGCCTCCACCGACGGCGCTCGCGCTCGGCGCCGGCAGACCGGTCTCGGATTTGGTCTTCTCGCCCTTGCGGTAGTGTTCGAGAACCACCGCCCGCCGGGTGCCGTCCGACGGCCCGATCGGCGCCGGCGACACGAGGTCGGCCGGATTGTCGACCATCGCCGCCAGATTGGACTGGGTGGCGCAGCCGAAGTTCCAGTAGTCGCGATTCTCGAAGTCGGCCGTGGCCTGCGCCGGCCACCGTCCGCAGTCGTGCGGCACCCGCGCGACGATGCGCGGGTAGCTGAGCCGGATCGGCGCGGCGTCGGCACCGGCATGGGCCTGATAGGGCCGCCGCGAGATCGCGTGCCCGGCGAAGCCGCCGCGCAGTAGCGCCGCGTTGATCTCGCGCATCAGCCGCTGGGCCGCCACTTCGTTGTCCGAGCCGCTCGGCACCATGACGGTGACGCCGGTGGCGCCCTGACGGCGTCCCTCGCGGGCGAAGGACTCGATCGCGTTCGCGAGGCGCGCGTTGAGCTGGGTGGAATTGACGCCGACCGGCACGTCGAACGTCTCCTCGCCCTCCTCCACCACGATCGGGTGGCGAGTGCGGTAGCCGTCGACGTCGATCGACCCGGTGTAGGTGGGTTCGCGCGGGGCGCACCCGGCCGCGGTCGCCGCGAGGAGGGCCGCGCCGAGAACCGAGACGAGCGGGTGAAGGCGCCGCGAAGGACCGGTGATGGAACGCATGATGTCCTGCCCTTCAGTCCAAGATGTAGCCGAACCTGCCCGAATAGGCGCCGTTCGGAGGTTGATCGTTGCCGCGATAGATGCGGTTGAGCCGACCCATGAAGATCGCCGAGGCGTCGCTGTTCGGCAGGAAGTTCTGGTCCGGCCGCTGCAGTTTGGCCGCCGCCACCGGTCGCACCAGGATCGGCTGAATGAAGATCGCCAGCTCGCTCTGCGACGTCTTGAAGTCGCGCGAGCGGAACATCGTGCCCAGGATCGGAATGCTCAGGAGGCCGGGCGTTCCCGCGATCGCCTGCCGCACGTCGTCCTTGATCAGTCCGCCGAGCACCATCGCGCCGCCCGAGGGGATCTCCAGCGTCGTCGACGCGCGCCGCACCCGCAGCGCCGGAATGGTGGTCGTCGACAGCGTGATCGCGCCGTCCGTGGTCAGTTCCGACACCTCGGTCTTGACCGTCAGATTGATGCGGTCGTCCGACAGCACCACCGGCTGGAAGTTCAGCGCGATGCCGTAGGTCTTGAACTCGACGCCGAGCGTGTTGCCGCCGGTGCCCGACGACTGGCTGACCGGGATCGGATACTCGCCGCCGACCAGGAACTGCGCCTGCTCGCCCGAAAGAGCCGAGAGATTGGGCTCGGCCAGCGTCTTCATCAGGCCGCTCTGTTCCATCGCCTGCAGACGGGCGCGCAGCTGCAGCGCACCGTTGTTGAAGCGCAGCGACTGGTTGAACGCCGGGCTGACGCCGGAGTTGATCGGGAAGGCCGTGTTGGTGATGGTGTTCGACTGGAAGCCCTGTCCGGCCGCGTCGATGAACGCGCCGAAGATGCCCCCGGCTCCCGCCTCGGCGGTGCCCGCGTTGGTGAAGTCGATGCCGAGCATCTTGATCACGTCGCGCTGCACCTCGGCGATGGTCACCTTGAGCATCACCTGGTCCTTGCCGGCGATGGTCAGCGCGTTGACGACCTGCACCGTCGACCCGGCCGCCAGCGAAGCCGCCGAGCCGGACGAGGACCCGCCCGAGCTCGACGACGGTTCGGCGCCGACGAAGCGGCTGGCGACCTCGTAGGCCTGGGCCGCCTCCGCGCCGCTGGAGACCGCGCCCGACAGCACGACCGTGCCGCGCACCGCCTCGACCCGGATCGAGCTCTTCGGCAGGAGCCGCTTGAGCAGCATCTCCAGCGCCACGGTGTCGATCTCGACCTGGATCTCCAGATTGCCGATCGGCGTGCCGGCGGCGCCGAACACCACCACGTTGGTGGTGCCGAACTTGTTGCCGATCAGATAGAGCCGCCGCGCCGACCGCACCACCGCGTCCGCCACCTTGGGGTCGGACACCAGCACGTCGCGAATGTCCTCGTCGAAGTCGAGGATCTTCGACTTCGACAGCGGCAGATGGACGATCCGCTCGCCGCGCATGTCCGGCGTCGTGATGCGATCGCCTCGACGCGCGTCGGTCTGGGCCGACGACCCGCCGGTCGGCGTCGCCGTGAACAACGTCGCCGCCAACAGGGCGGAGACGGTGCGGCGGAAGGGAACCACTCTGGCGAACATGCGATCACCTCGAAGAACTGGACGCCATCGCATCAGCGGCGGATCGAAACGGAGGATGAGATGCCGTAGCGCACGACCTTGACGGCGCCGCCGGTCGGGTCGGTGTCCTCGACGACGGGCGTCTCCTGGTCGCGCAGCGACCGGAGCGCCAGCGAGATCACGCCGAGCTGCTGGGCCTGCGCGACGATTTCGGTCTGCCGCGGCGTGAGCTCGAGCGTCACGGTGTCCTTGGCCACCATCGCGGCCTCGCCCTTGTTGTCGGAGACCTGCTGGTCGACCGCCAGGATGCGGATGTTGTTGAGAATGGTCTCGCTGACGTAGGGCTCGCCGCCGATGCTCTTCGGCGCGGCCCGGGTCAGGAGGATGTCGACGTGGTCGTTGGGCAGGATGAAGCCGCCGGCGGTCGACACCGCCTTCACCTCGACCGCGGTCGCGCGCATGCCCGGCGACAGGATCACCGACATGAAACCGCGCTCGGCCTTCATCAGGCGCTGCTCGCGGATCGGCTCACCCGTGAGGAACGGCGCGCGCGCCAGCGATCCGGACAGCTCCTCGATCGCCTGGGGGCGCACGTTCCTGGTGACGTAGGCCTCGACCGCGCCGGACTTCGGGAAGGCCTGCCATGTGAAGTCCGCCGCCGACAACCGCTTGCCGGTGCTGATTTCCGCAGATGCGACCAGCACGTCGATGGTGTCGGGCGGCGGCGGTGGCGCCGAGACCGCCGCCAACGGAGCCTGCTCCGGCGGGCGATTGGACATCTGGACGGCGAGCAGCGCGGCGATGATGCCGGCACCCAACGCAACCGCCAGAACCAGGAGACGCGTGACCTTCATGACTGAACCCGATCGTTGGGACGGACCCCGGGCAGAGTCCATCGACGCGGAGTGTCGGGCTCAATTGGTTCAGGTATGGTTAACGGCGGGTCACTTTTCCTGGTGAACGTTTTCCTAACGTCACCTCGCAACCCCGGTTGCACCGTTCGGGTCGCGGTTTCGCGCGTCGCGCGTGAGACGCGGAGCGGGACTCAGAACGCCGCGAAGGCACGCATCCACGTGGTGTGCGGGAAGACCTGGAGCGCGGCCGCCGTCAGCGCGATGCCGTAGGGAACGCGCCGATGCTCGTGGAAGCGGGCCAGGAACCCGACCTTGAGCGAGGGAATCGGATCGGTCACCCGGTCGGACAGGAGCACCGCGAGCGTCAACAGACCGCCGAACACCGAGAATCCGACCGCATAGTCGAGCACGTGCTCCCACCCCAGCCAGAACGCCACCGCCGCGCCGAACTTGACGTCGCCGCCGCCCATCCAACCGAAGGCGAAACAGGCGAATCCGACCGCGAACACCGCGCCGGCGGCGGCGAAGTGCGAGCCGACCGTCTCGGGCGTCGGAGAGGAGAGGGCGAGCGCGGCGAGGCCGGCGACGAAGAGGCCGGCCGAGAGGCGGTTGGAGATGGTCATCGTGAAGAAGTCGGTCGTCGCGGCGATCACCACCACGATCGGGAACAGGGCCACGACCAGCGCCAACGCGATCTCCGACATCATGCTTCTCCGACCTCTTCGTGAACTCGGCGATCATGCCCCGCGAGGTTTGAAGGGCGCGTAAACGTCGGCGGCCTTCGCCTCGCGCGCCGCATCGCCGGGCGGGCGGGGCCAAATGAAAAGAGGCGGGGAGATCCCCGCCTCTTCGAGCTTCGCAAGGGGAAGCGAGATCACTTCACGTTGCCGGCGACGTTGTTGAAGACGTTGCCGATGTTGGTGCCGAGCGTGCGGGCGCCGGCGATGATGGCGAGGGCGACCAGCGAAGCGATCAGGCCGTACTCGATCGCGGTGGCGCCGGACTCGTCCTTCAGGAAACGGGCGAACATGGTCATCGTAGAGCTCCTCTTGGGTATCACACGGTTCGTTCGACTTCGTCTCGTTCGATCCGTTTCTCCGGTCGCTCGAAGTCTGGAGCGACATTACGATGCCCGATCTAATACCGAGTAAATTCGAATGGTTAGCGGGGCGTATACGGCCGATTTCCCCCGCAGCGTTAGCAAAGGATGACCGCGTCCGGGGTCTTAAGCGATCGTTCACCAAACCGCGTCAGGATGATCTCGACGGATCGCAGCGCCCGTGGGGCGCCGCGCCGCGCCGCAACCGGGAGGGTCGCGGGGCCGGTGCGGGTCGCGATCCTTCGATCGGGGTTTCCGTCGTGCGTACACCAGTCACTCTCTTCACCCTCGCCGCCGTCGCTCTCGCGCTCGCCACGACCGCGACCAGCGCGAAGGATCCGATCTCGGTGATGATCGACCGCGCCAAGGTGATGCGCATCTCCGCGCCGGCCGCCACCGTCGTCATCGGCAACCCGGCGATCGCCGACGCCTCCATCCAGGATCGCCAGACCCTGGTCGTCACCGGTCGCGTCACCGGCATCACCAATCTGGTCATCCTCGACGCCAAGGGCGAACTCATCGCCGACGAACTGATCAACGTCGAGAAGCCCGACAAGGGTTACGTCACCGTCCAGCGCGGCGCCGGACGCTATACCTACTCCTGCACGCCCTCCTGCAACGTCGCCCTCGAACCCGGCGATCAGTCCGAACATTTCACTTCCGCGAACACGCAGATGCTCGGTCGTCATCAGTTCGTGCAGTCCGCCGCCGGCGGCTCCAACTGAGGCGCTCTTTTCGTCGTTCCGACAGGCATTTCTTCACTCTCTCTGCGGAACGGCGACGTCGTTGCGGGGAAGGTGCCCCCGTTTGCCTCGGTTTGAACTGATTCTTCAAACTTTCGCGAGATCGTCCCGCAGTTGACCGGACGCGAAGTCGTCGCGCCGGTCCGGCCTGCCACGAGGAACGATCATGCGGTTCTCGAACGACGACGGTGACGAAGTGACCAACGAAACGGCTCCCGCCCTGCGCCGACGTCGATGGTTTCGGCTTCGCGGCGGCCTGTGCCGCGACGAGAGCGGCGCGACCGCGGTCGAATTCTCACTGATCGCCCTGCCCTTCATCGCCCTGCTCGGCGCCATCCTCGAATCGGCGATCGTCTTCCTGGCCAGCCAGGTACTCGACACCGCCACCGCCGACGCCGCACGCCTGATCCGCACCGGTCAGGCGCAGGAGGCCAAGTATCAGTCGGGTGACTTCAAGACCCAGGTCTGCAAGCGCCTCTACGTTCTGTTCGACTGCAACAAGGTCGCCGTCGAATCGACCGTGTTCGGCAGCTTCTCGTCGATCAGCAACACGCCGCCGCTCAACGGGTCGGGCAACTTCGACAGCACCAAGGTCGTCAACTTCCAGATGGGCGGCGCTTCCGAGATCGTGGTGGTGCGCGTCTATTACGAATGGCCGCTGTTCTTCAACAAACTCGGCTTCAATCTCGCCAACACCGCGAACGGCAAGCGCCTTCTGACCGGCGTCGCCTCGTTCCGCAACGAACCCTTCCCGTGGTGAGGTCGCCCATGACGCGGATCAATCGCCTCGTCGCAGCCCTCTCGGCTCGGCCCCTCCGCCGCCTCGCCGCCCTCGCGCGCGACGTCCGCGCCGTGTCCGCGGTCGAATTCGCTCTGATCCTGCCGATCCTGGTGCTGATGTTCATCGCCGGCAACGAGATCTCGCAGGCGCTCACGATCTATCGCAAGGTCGGCCACACCGGCTCCACCCTCGGCGATCTCGTCGCCCAGCCCGCCACCATCTCCTCCGCCGAGATGACCAACATCCTCGCCGCCACCACCGCGGTGATGACCCCCTACTCCGCCACCGGGCTGAAGGTGGTCACCGCCGCGGTCGATCGCGCCGGCGGCGCCTACAAGGTCGCCTGGTCCGTCGCCAAGAACGACACCGCCTGGGCCAAGAACTCGACGCCGCCGATCACCATTCCGAGCGGCCTGATCTCCGACGGTCAGGAGATCATCGTCACTCAGGTGAAATACACCTACACCTCGGCCTTCTCGACCTTCATGCGGGACATCTGGGGCGGGAGCTCCATCACCTTGTCGGACGTCTCCTATTTCCGGCCTCGCAGCTCCACGACGATCATATATCCCAGCCCGAACTGATCCGTCGGCCGAAGGGTCGTCATCGCTGCGTCGCAGCATAGTGATCACTACCTACGGAACAGCCGGGACGGCACCGATTCCCGATCGTGTTATTTCGCAACGCGACGCAGTGCTTCGCACATGCGTCGTCGAGGTGATCGGACGTCGGCGGCGGCCGGGCCGCGCCACGCCCCGCGAACGGGGTGGACGTTCCACGAACGGGAGACCGAAATGATCGACAACAAACTCTGGGACGAAATCCGCACCGGCGTCGGCGCGGCGACGACGCGGCGCGTCCGTCCCGACGACCTCTTCCTGTTCTCTCGGATGTCCGGTCATCACAATCCGCTGACGCTTCCCCCCGAGGCGCTGCGTGCCGACGGCCGTGCCGCCTTCGGCACGGTCCCGCCGTTCCTGATCGCCTCGATCGTCTCGGCCGCCGTCGCCAACCGCATGCCCGGCGCCGGCTCGATGTGGCGCACCGCCAATCTGACCTTCCTCGCCCCCGCCGCCCCCGGCGACGAGCTGACCGCCTCGCTCACCGTCACCGCCAAGAACCCCGACGGCACCATCGCCATCGCCTTCAAGGTCGCCAAGGCCAACGGCGAGGCCGTGGCCGAGGGCAACGGCGTCGTCGCCACTCCGCCCGAGCGCATCTCGCTCGCTCACATCGACATCCCCGAGGTGATGGTCGAACGCCACGTCGCCTTCGATCGCCTGATCGAATGCGCCATGACCAAGGCGCCGACCCCCACCGCCGTGGTCCAGCCCGACGACGAGGCCTCGCTCAAGGGCGCGATCGAAGCCTGGAAGGCCCGCTTCATCGAGCCGATCCTGGTCGGCACCCGCGCCCGCGTCGAGAAGTGCGCCGCCTCGCTCGGCATCGACATCTCGCCCTTCGCCTTCGTCGACGTCGCCGACGACGATCAGGCCGCCGCCCGCGCCGTGGCCATGGTCCACGAGGGCCGCGTCCGCTCGATCATGAAGGGTCACCTCCACACCGACGTCCTGCTCCATCACGTCGTCAAGCGCGACGGCGGCCTGCGCACCTCGCGCCGCCTCTCCCACGTCTTCGTCATCGACATCCCGGGCCGTCCGCGTCCGCTCCTGATCTCCGACGCGGCGATCAACATCGCCCCCGATCTCGAGACCAAGGTCCACATCGTCCAGAACGCCATCGACCTCGCCCGCGCCATCGGCATCGAGGTGCCCAAGGTCGGCATCCTGTCGGCGGTGGAGACGGTCAACCCGGCCATTCCCTCGACCATCGACGCTGCGGTTCTGTCCAAGATGGCCGATCGCGGCCAGATCCGCGGCGGCATCGTCGACGGCCCGCTGGCGATGGACAACGCGGTCGACGTCGGCGCCGCCGAATCGAAGGGCATCACCTCCCTGGTCGCCGGTCATGCCGACGTCCTGATCGCCCCCAATCTGGAATCCGGCAACATGCTGGCCAAGGAACTGGTGTTCCTCGCCTCGGCCGAGACCGCCGGCCTGGTCATCGGCGCCAAGGTGCCGGTGATGCTCACCAGCCGCGCCGACGACGAACGCGCCCGCCTCGTCTCCGCCGCGCTCGCCCAGATCTACGGCCACTTCCTCGATGCCGGTGCCAGCCTCCTCGCCCCGACCGCGACCGGAGACTGCCCGTGACCCGCGCCGTCCTCACCATCAACGCGGGCTCGTCGAGCCTGAAGTTCGCGGTCTATGCCGCCGACGGCGAACGCCGTCGGCTCGCCGCCGGCCAGCTCGAGGGCATCGGCGTCCACCCGCATCTGACCATCCGCGACGAGGCCGGCCACAGCCTGCTCGAGTGGCGCTGGAAGGAGGCGAGCCGTCTGCCCGCCCACGGCGAGGTACTGTCGGGCATCATCCAGTTCCTCGGCGAGAATCTCGCCGATCTGGAGATCGTCGGCGTCGGCCATCGCGTCGTCCACGGCGGCCCGATCTACGAGGCGCCGGTGATCATCGACGACGCGGTCATGGCCGACCTCGAGCGGTTCCAGCCGCTCGCCCCGCTGCACCAACCGCACAATCTGACCGGCATCCGCGCCGCGCGCGCCGCCTTCGCCGACGTGCCGCAGGTGGCCTGTTTCGACACCGCCTTCCACCGACGCCATCCCTGGGTCGCCGACACCTACGGTCTGCCCTACGCGCTGTGGGAGGAGGGCGTGCGTCGCTACGGCTTCCACGGCCTGTCCTACGAGGCGGTGTGGGGCATCCTGATGAACCGGGCCGAGCACCTGCGCCACGGTCGCGTGGTGGTGGCTCATCTCGGCTCCGGCGCCTCGATGTGCGCCATTCGCGACGGCGTCTCGGTCGGCTCCACCATGGGCTTCTCGACCCTCGAGGGTCTGCCGATGGGCACCCGCACCGGTAGCCTCGATCCCGGCGTCGTCCTGTGGATGATGCAGGAGAAGGGCTGGGATGCGGCCGAGATCACCGACCTTCTCTACAAGAAGAGCGGTCTCAAGGGCCTGTCGGGCGTGTCGGCCGACATGCGTGATCTCGAGGCCTCCGCCGAGCCGGGCGCCAAGCGGGCGATCGACTACTTCGTCTTCCGCATCAAGCGCGAGATCTGCGCGATGACCTCGGTGCTCGGCGGGCTCGACGCGATCGTCTTCACCGGCGGCATCGGCGAGCACTCGGCGCTGGTGCGCGCCCGCTCGACCGAAGGGCTCGGCTTCCTCGGCGTGGCGGTCGACGAGGCCGCCAACGCGGTGAATGCCCCGGTGATCTCCACCGCCGACGCGTCGGTCGAGGTCCATGTGATCCAGACCGACGAAGAGGGCGTGATCGCCCGCAACACCGCGCGCATCGTCGCCGAACGGGCGGCGTGACCGCGAACGCTCAGCCGGGCGGCGTCGCGCCGTCCGGCCGGGTCGGCTCGCTCGGCTCCGCGCGCGGCGTGACCATCTCGGTGAACGGCGCATAGGCCGGCGCCCCGACCCGCACGAACCCGCCCGAATGCACCGGCTCGATCGCCTCGTAGGCCTCCGGGTCGGTGTCGAGCTCGATCAGCATCTCGCGCAGCCGCCGCTTGCGGCCCTCGTCGATCGCCGAGCGCACCGCGTGCGGCCCGTGCGGCAGGATCGGCGACGTCCACACGATTCGGACGTCCTCGGGCCGGACCTCGCCCGCCGCCACCAGATCGCGCAGCGGCCCGCGCGTCCACCCCTCGTCCTTCTCGCCCTCGAGCGACGACCAGATCAACGCCGCCTCGACCCGCCCGGCGAGCAGCGACCGCAGCGCCGCCTTCGGGTCGGCCTCGCCGATCAGGCGCGGCGCCTTCGCGCCCGTGAGCCCGCTCTTGGCCAGCATCATCAGCGGCAGACGGCGGGTTCCCACCGCCTCGTCGCCGGTCAGCGCCATCGTTCGCCCGGCCAGATCCTCCGCCTTGACGATCGGCCCGTCCGGTCGCGTCACCACGACCGCGTACCATCCGGCACTGCGATCGGCCGCGCGCGGCGCCGCCAGCGGCTCGACGCAGCCGCACAGCACCGAGGCGGTGGCGAAGCCCGAGGCCGTCAGCGGCGCATAGTCGATCCGCTCCGCCGCCAGTGCCCGCACCAGTTCCGCTTCGTTGTCGAAGGTCACCACCGTCGCCCCCTCCTCGAGGGTCGCGGCGAGGCGGCGGCGGAACGGCTCGACCCGCTCCAGCGCCGGTCCGACCCGGCTCGCCGCGACGATGCCGAGCCGCAGCGCCTTGAGCGTCTTGGCCGGTTTGGCGCCGATCGCCTTCGTCTCGGTCTTCGGGCCGATCGTCTCGATCTGGGCCGCGACCGGCGTCGCCCCCGCCATCAGGGCGAGGAGCACGGACGCGGCGACGGGGCGTCTGAGGGTGGAGATCATCGGCGGGCGGCTCGCGACGGAGGAAAGCGATTCGGGGCGAGGATCGCCCGAGCCTGCCGTGGAGGCAACCGCCGGCGCGCGCCGCTCACTCCGAGAAGGTGAGTTGTCCGCCGGCCATCGACACGTTGGAGAGCCGCTTGATGAAGCTCATGCCGAGGAGATTGGTCCCGAGGCTCCGCTCCGGCATCACCAGCGCCTCGACGTTCTTCACCCGCACGTTGCCGATGCGGATCTCGTCGAGGGTGACGCGGGCCGCCTTGGCGGTGCCGTTGGCGGTGGCGATCGGCACGGTGAAGTCCGTCGGCAGCGGCGTGCGCAAGCCGATGCGATGCGCGTCCTCGGCCCGGATCGCCACCGAGGTGGCGCCGGTGTCGACCATCACCGCGAGCGCACGTCCGTTGATCGACGCCTCGGTCTGGAAATGCCCGCGCGCGTCCGCCTCCAGCGTGACGCGCCGTCCCGAGCCGCTGCGCGCCGGAGCGGCGACGCCGTTGCCCTCCTCGACCCGATAGCCGATCGCCCGCTTGTCGACCGACACCGGCCGCTCGGTCACGAAGGCGACGACGTGCAGCAGCGCCGGAACGTAGGCCGGCGACATCAGCACGGCCAGGGAGATCAGCAGGGCCAGTCGGAGCGCGTTTCGATACATCGTGGACCCGTCTCGTGGAACGCGCCATCATGGCTCCGGTCCCCCTAACAAGCCTTGAAGGCGGAGAGCGCAATCGTCGCGATCGGTGCGGCTCCTCGCCGTTTCGCCCGTTCCTCCGCCGTCATCCCGCCTCGGGCGCGAGGCCCCGCAGCGCCACCGTCGCCGCCGCGCGC
>JBEOKB010000214.1:0-5366 GCA_040275425.1 Siculibacillus sp.
CGCCTCCGCCCCCGCCGCGACCGCGCGATCCCCCGCCCGCGCTGAGCACGCTCGCCGCCCCCGCTCCGAAGCCGCGCCTGACCTGGGTCGGCGATCCCGCCACCGGCCTCGCGCTCGGCGGCCACGACCCGGTCGCCTATTTCCTGTTCGATCGCGCCGTCCTCGGCACCTCGTCCCACGAGCTGAGCTGGGGCGGCACCACCTGGCAGTTCCTCGACGAGGGCAGCCTCGCCGCCTTCCGCGACGCGCCCGCCACCTACGCCCCCCTCTTCGGCGGGCGCTGCGTCTTCGCGGTGGCGCGCGGCCTGCCGACCGAGGGCTCGCCCCTCCACCACGTCGTGCGCAACGGCCGTCTCATGCTCTTCGCCGACGCCCTCTCCCGCGCCGCCTTCCTCACCGACCCCGACCGCCTCCTCGCCGAAGCCGAGCGGCGCTGGCCTGCGCTCCTCGCGGATCTGCCCTGATCGACGTGCGAGGACCGTGGGAGAGCGTGCCTTTGCCGTTGCGCGTCGCGCCACATTGAGATTTGATCGGTCGCTCGAGAGGCGCACGATCGGTTCGAACCGGCGGCGCTTACGAGAGTGGAGTTCTCCCCCTCGGGAGCGGACCGGACGACAACGACGAGAACCGCGCGCCATCCGAAAGGATTTTCCGCGAGCCTCCGATCGCCGCCCCGCCCTCGATGGACGTGATCTTCTCGCGGAACGTGAAGGAGCAATCTCGATGAAACGGACCCTCACCCACGGCGCGGCCACGCTTCTGGCGATGCTGGCGCTCGGCATCGGCGCGGCCCAGGCCAAGACGCTGGTCTACTGCTCGGAAGGCAGCCCCGAGAACTTCACTCCGGCGCTGAACACCACCGGCACCTCGTTCGATGCCGCGCGCCCGGTCTACAATCAGCTCGTCGAATTCGAGCGCGGCTCGACCAACGTCGTTCCCGGCCTCGCCGAGAAGTACGACATCTCCCCCGACGGTCAGACCATCACCTTCAAGCTGCGCAAGGGCGTGAAGTTCCATTCCGGCGTCAACGGCTTCAAGCCGACCCGTGACCTCAACGCCGACGACGTGCTGTTCTCCTTCAACCGTCAGTGGAAGGCGGATCACCCCTACCACAAGATATCCGGCGGCGCTTACGACTACTTCTCCGACATGGACATGCCGACCCTGCTGAAGTCGGTGGAGAAGGTCGACGACCTGACCGTGAAGATGGTCCTGACCGAACCCAACGTGACCATCCTCGCCAATCTGGCGATGGACTTCGCCTCGATCCACTCGGCCGAATACGCCGACTTCCTGCTCAAGGCCGGCAAGCCCGAACAGTTCGACCAGGTGCCCGTCGGCACCGGCCCGTTCTCCTTCGTCGCCTACCAGAAGGACGCGGTCATCCGCTACAAGGCCTTCCCGGACTATTGGGGCGGCAAGGCCAAGGTCGACGATCTGGTCTACGCCATCACCGGCGACGCCACCTCGCGCTACGCCAAGCTGAAGAAGGGCGAATGCCACGTCATGTTCGGCCCCAACCCGGCCGACCTCGAGGCGCTGGCCAAGGACCCCTCGCTCAAGCTGATGAGCCAGCCCGGCCTCAACATCGCCTACTGGGCCTTCAACGTGAAGAAGCCCCCCTTCGACAAGAAGGAGGTGCGTCAGGCCTTCTCGCTGGCCATCGACAAGGCCGCGATCCTCAAGGACGTCTACCAGGGCGCCGGTCAGGCCGCCAAGAACATGATCCCGCCGACCATCTGGTCCTACAACGACAAGGTCGTCGACTTCCCCTACGACCCGGCCAAGGCCAAGGAGATGCTGGTGAAGGCCGGCGTCACCCTGCCGATGAAGGTCGACCTCTGGTACATGCCCAAGCAGCGCCCCTACAACCCCAACGGCAAGCGCATCGGCGAGATGATGCAGGCCGACCTCGCCAAGATCGGCGTCGAGGCGACCCTCGTCACCTACGAGTGGGGCGAGTACCGCAAGCGCATGCAGGCGGGCGAACACACCACCGGTCAGCTCGGCTGGACCGGCGACAACGGCGATCCGGACAACTTCTTCTTCCTGCTCGGCTGCTCGGCCGCCCGTGACGGCGGTCAGAACCTGTCGAAGTGGTGCAACAAGGAGTTCGACGACCGACTGAGCGCCGCCAAGAAGCTCACCGACAAGGCCGCTCGCACCAAGCTCTACGAAGAGATGCAGGTGATCGCCAAGGACGACGCCCCGCAGTTCACCATCGCCCACTCGGTGGTGTTCGAGGCGACGACCAAGAACGTCACCGACTACAAGATCTCGCCGTTCGGCCGCCACGAGTTCTACGGCGTCGGCCTCGAGTGATCGATACGCCCCCGGCGGGACATCTCGCCGGGGGCTCTTCATGCCCACGACGTCGCCCGACGCGACACGACGATCCTCCGATCGACCGGAGCGCGCTTGCGCTCTCCGCCGATCGAGTCGAGGATCGCGCCGAGATCGCGGTACGGCCGACGCCCGCCCGCCGCGACTGAAATCACGCAAGTACCGAGACGATCGGCGAGGACGAACGAGACATGCTGGCCTTCATCCTTCGCCGCATCGCCCTGACCATACCGACGCTGTTCGCCCTGAGCTTCCTCACCTTCATGGCGATTCGCCTCGTCCCCGGCGACCCGATCGAGGTCCGCCGCGGTGAGCGCGGCATCTCGCCCGAGCGCCTGGAGTTCTTCCGCCACGAGCTCGGCCTCGACCAGCCGGTGTGGAAACAGTTCCTCGACTACGTCTGGAACCTGCTGCACGGCGACTTCGGCACCTCGATCATCAGCCAGGAATCGGTGCTGAAGGAGTTCCTCACCCTGTTCCCGGCCACCGTCGAGCTGTCGATCTTCGCCACCCTCTTCGCCGTTCTGCTCGGCGTTCCGGCCGGCGTCCTCGCCGCCGTCAAGCGCGGCTCGGCCTTCGACCACGGCCTGATGGGCGTCGCCCTGTTCGGCTATTCGATGCCGGTGTTCTGGTGGGGCCTGCTGCTCGTCCTGTTCTTCTCGGTGACGCTCGACCTCACCCCGGTCTCCGGCCGCATCGACCTGCTCTACTATTTCGAGCCGGTGACCGGCTTCATGACCGTCGACGCCTTCCTCTCGGGCCAAGAGGGCGCGCTCGGCTCCGCCCTCGTCCATCTGGTGCTGCCGGCGATCGTGCTCGGCACCATCCCCCTCGCCGCCATCGCCCGCATGACCCGCTCCTCGATGCTCGAGGTGCTGGAGGAGGACTACGTCCGCACCGCCCGCTCCAAGGGTCTGCCGCCCTGGCGCGTCATCGGCCTGCATGCGCTCAGAAACGCCCTCATCCCCGTGGTCACCACCATCGGCCTCCAGGGCGGCACGCTTCTGGCGGGCGCGGTGATGACCGAGACCATCTTCGCCTGGCCCGGCATCGGCAAATGGCTGATCGAGGCGATCTTCCGCCGCGACTATCCGGCACTGCAGGGCGGCGTTCTCCTGATCTCCACCCTGCTCGTCCTCGTCAACATGAGCGTCGACATCCTCAACGCCGCGATCAACCCGAGGATCCGTCATGCCTGACGCCACCACCTTCCCGACGGCCGATCGCCTCGAGGCTCTCGCCCCGCCCTCGCCCTGGCGCCTGTTGTGGACCGACTTCGCCGTCAATCGCGGCGCGGTCGCCGGCCTCGTCGTCATCCTGTTCGTGCTCGCCCTCGCCGTCCTCGCCGACGTCCTCGCCCCGCACGACCCGATGGAACAGTTCCGCGCCCACGTGCTCCAGCCGCCGGTCTGGGCCACGGGCGGTTCCTGGGCCTTCCCCTTCGGCACCGACGACGTCGGCCGCGACATGCTCTCGCGCATCATCCACGGCGCGCGCTACTCGCTGTTCATCGGCTTCGCCGTGGTGGTGGTGTCGCTGGCCGTCGGCGTGATGCTCGGCCTCACCTCCGCCTTCATGGGCGGGCTGGTCGACACCGTGATCTCCCGCCTGATGGACCTGATCATGTCGGTGCCTAGTCTGGTGCTGGCCATCGTCGTCATCGCCATCATCGGCCCGTCGCTGACCAACACCATCGTCGCGGTGACCATCGTCTACATGCCGCGCTACGTCCGCATCGTCCGCGCCACCGCGCAGGGCGAGATGGCCAAGGACTACGTCACCGCGAGTCGCGCCGCCGGCGTCGGCCCCCTTCGCCTCGCCCTGGTCACGGTCCTGCCCAACTGCATGGCCCCGCTGATCGTCCAGGCCGCGCTCGGCATCTCCGACGCCATCCTCGAGGCCGCCGCCCTCGGCTTCCTCGGTCTCGGCGCCCAGCCGCCGACGCCCGAATGGGGCGCGATGCTCTCCTCCGCCCGCGAATTCATCCAGCGCGCCCCCCACGTGGTCACGCTGCCCGGCCTCGCCATCCTGATCACCGTCGTCTCGATCAACCTGATGGGCGACGGCCTGCGCGACGCGCTCGATCCGAAACTGAAGCGGAGCTGAGGCCGATGTCCCTCCTCGAGATCGAGAACCTCTCCGTCGACTTCGAAACCCGCTCCGGCGGCCTGTTCCGCGCCGTCGATCGGGTGTCGCTGACGGTCGATCCGCGCGAGATCGTGTCGATCGTCGGCGAATCGGGGTCCGGCAAGTCCGTCGCCATGCTCGCCGTCATGGGCCTGCTGCCCAAGACCGCCCGCATCACCGCCGATCACCTCGCCTTCGCCGGCGAGAACCTCGCCGGCATCACCCCCGCCGCCCGCCGCCGCCTGATCGGGCGCGACATCGCCATGATCTTCCAGGAACCGATGTCGTCGCTGAACCCGTGCTTCACCGTCGGGTTCCAGATCGGCGAGGCGCTCGCCACCCATCTCGGCCTCGGCCGCGCCGCCCGCCGCGCCCGCGCGATCGAACTCCTGGAGCTGGTCGGCATCCCCTCGCCCGAGAGCCGTCTCTCCGCCTTCCCGCACCAGCTCTCCGGCGGCATGAGCCAGCGCGTCATGATCGCCATGGCCATCGCCTGCTCGCCGAAGCTCCTCATCGCCGACGAGCCCACCACCGCCCTCGACGTCACCATCCAGGCCCAGATCCTCGATCTCCTGGTGCGCCTGCGCGACGAGAAGAACATGGCGCTGGTGCTGATCACCCACGACATGGGCGTGGTCGCGGAGACCGCCGAGCGCGTGGTGGTGCAGTACGCGGGTCGTCAGGTCGAGCGCGCCGCGACCGTCGACCTCTTCCGCGATCCGCATCACCCCTACACCTCGGCCCTCCTCGCCGCCCTGCCCGAGCGCGCCACCGCGCGCCGCCTGCCCGCGATCCCCGGCGTGGTGCCCGGCCAATGGGACCGCCTCGACGGTTGCCGCTTCGCGCCGCGATGCGCCGTCGCCTCGCCCGTCTGCGCCACCACCCCGCCGCGCGCC
>JBEOKB010000215.1:0-25841 GCA_040275425.1 Siculibacillus sp.
TCTGGTCGCTGCCTGAGCTGTCAATCGGCTTCGAGGCACAACTCCATCGAGGTCGGAGCCAATCATCTAAAAAGAAGGGATTTTCGCGAATGCGTGGGGTCACGATCGGCGCAGATCGCAACCTCGCTCTTTCTTGAAAACTCGACATTAAATCAATATGATGACGCACGCATGCGGCGGGCTGACCGTGAACCGGCGCGATGGATTGACCCCGACGCCTCAGGCGATTTCAATAACTTGCGGCACCGATCGGCCCGCAGACCCCACGCCGTTTCACAGCCCATGCTCCCGTTCAGCCGCGAGGTGCGAAGACTCGAGTGGCTCGAACGAAGTCTGACCGTCTATCGCCTCGCGTTCGGCCAACCGCGTCAGGAAGACCTGCAGGAGTATCTTCACAGCCTCATGGGAACCGCCATGGCGGCAGAAGATATCGCCGACCTACAAATCCGGCTCCAACCGTGACGTCACGCCACTCAGTCGCCTTCAGCGGCAAGTGCCGTGCAGCGCTCCCCGACCAAGGCGATCACCTTGTCCTGCGCTGTTTTGGCGGCCTCAGTCTCGGCCGCAAAGGCGGGTAGCCGAAGCTCCCGCGCCCGGTCGGCGACCCGCGCGGTCAGGTCCGCAATCGCAGTCTCGGCATCTCCGGCGGATACGCCAATTGTCCGCGCCAGCGCGAGGAAGTCTCGGCGCGTCAGACGGTCATCCTTGCCGTTGAGCTCGAGCGCCATGCGATCGCCCCCCAAACCCGGGAAGACGCGCGTGGTGACGGCGTCGTAGAGCGGCGCGAAGCGCACGCTCGTGAAGGCCTTGGCATCCACCTCGGCGACTTTGAGCACAGCAAGATTCTTGAGGTGCATATCGCCATCGGCGATGAGCCAGGCGAACACGGCGCGGCGGAACAGGATATCGAGATCGCTAGCCGGATCGGTAGACAGGGGGCGCAACCCGCGCGCCATCCGCTCGATTGTTCCGTCGTATTTGGCGGATGCGGGAAGGTCCAGAATGGAGCAAAAGTCCTCCATCGCCAGACGCCGCTGATCCGCTGGCCCGCGACGAGTATCGAACCGCTCGACGACCAGCGCAGGCGACATGCCGTCTGGCATTTCCAGCAGCGCGGCATCGGGCACATCGAACCCGGCCGAGCGGCCAAGCTCCAGGCAAAGCCACTCGACGACCGGCAACGTCTCGAAGCCCGCCGTGCCGGCGGGCTTGAGGATATGGGTGAACGGCTGATCGATGGCCGGAACGAGGGCGCCATCAGGCATCAGGCTCATCGGTGCCTTGATCTGGACGCCCGACAGGCGCGGCGTTTCCGCGCGCGCGAAGATGCGCGCCAGGTTCTGCTCGAAGGTCTCCTCGATCTCACCCCGCGCCGGGCCGGCGTAGCGGCCCGTGAAGCGACCGGCGTCGATGTATCCAGCCAGTGTTGTCGTGAGAATGTCGGCGGGCAGCGCCGCCAGTTCCTCTCGACCCTCGACGATGACGATATTGGACATATACCGCCGACCGCGCCGGAGCGCCTCGCGCTCATCGCGGTCGTGGAGAACTTGCGCCAGCCAGCCCTCGGGCAGCAGCGATTCAATGAAGGCCGGCAGCTTGCCCGGCGTGGTCTCGCGAACGAGGGCCGGTCCCGCTCGACGCCCCGCCTTCCAGCGCCATTCGAATCCATCGTGGGTCAGCCGGCCGAGCGGTTCACCGTGCCAGGCGACGAGAAGATCGAGCGCCGCCTTGTTGACCGGCGCCTTGGCAACGCCCGGCCGTGCCAGCAGAAAGCGTTCGGCGCCTTCACCTTCGCGATACCATTCGTTCTCACGCGCCAGCACCCAGACGGCGTCGGCCGCGGCTTGGGGCGTCCCATGTTCCTCCACCAGACGCGCCCCCATCTGCGCGCGCATGTCGGTGGTAACCGCGCTCGCATGTTCGCTGCGCAGACGGAACGCTTCGAGAAAGCGTTGGCGCGGCGATGAGGCATCGATGCGCAATTCACCCAAATCATCGCCGATGACCGCGATCGCCGTCGACGGATACTTCGGCGTTTCGTTCTGGATGATCTCGAGCGTCCGCAGCCGCGTGCGCTGGTTACGGCGGCCGCTGATAAACAGCCGTCCGTCCGGCGTGGGCGCGAGCAGCGCCGCGCTCGCCGACGACAGGTAGGCGGTGGGATAGAGATAGTGCGCAATACGGACCGCATGGCCGAGGATCGTCGCCTCGATGTCCCCTTGGTCATCGACGTAAACCCCGCGCACGAGCTGGATCAACTCACCGGCCTGCGCGCGTTGATGCGCGCGTTTGGCGTCAATCGTCTCACCGACCAAATGAAGAGCCATGGGATTATCTCGCATCTCAGATGCGCGTTAATCCCACCTTCCGGCTCCGCGTGCAAGAATTATCACGCATCTGAGATTCGAGATAATCCCGGTGTGTAGAGCGACTGGAGCGCGCCGACCCGGAATGATCGGCGCGCTCCAGAACAATCATGCCGCGAACGGCACGCTGCCAGCCCCATGGCGACTGGCCCAGCGGGCTCCGCGCGGGTTCGCCGCCATCCCCGCCACCGCCCTTGATCCGCCCCTCGTGGCGGCTTCTCCGACGATCCCGGCGCCCGGTCCCCAAAACTTGCGTTGTCAGGGCGTCGTCGATTGATCGAGCGAGGTGGCCTGCACGATGGCGCGGAAATTCTCCAGAAACTCGGGGTGCCGCCCCGCCAGAAATCCCCCGATCTCGGGCTTCGTCAGCAAGCCTCGATAAAGCCGGAGGCGACGACCAGGACCAGCATGTCGTCGCCATAGGAGACACCAAGCTCCTTATAGCCCTCGCTCACCGACGCCATCTCCCGTTGGAGCCCGGCGGCGGCTTCCGCATGACGCCGCTCTACGACATCGTGTCGGCGCAACCGAGCCTCGATGGCGGGCAGGTCCTACGCAAGCGGATGAAGCTCGCCATGGCGGTCGGCGACAATCGCCACACCCTCGTCGACGGTATCGCCACCCGCCACTTCCTTCAGAGCGCCGAAATGGCGGGCCTCGGGCGGGACGCCGCGCTCGCCGTGATCGACGACCTCGTCGAGTGCGGGCCAGCGGCGGTGGATCGCATTCGGCAAGATCTGCCCGCAGGATTTCCGAACGCCATCGCCGACTCGATCACGCGAGGCGTCCTGTCGCAGCTGGAGCAGTTGGCCAGCGGCAGGCCGTGAGAGACGCCACTGCGCTGCGCCGGCTTTCTCTCGCTGTCAATCAGATCAGCGGTTTCGTGGATTTCCCTTCATGGAAAGCCGTTCCGTACAGCCCAGATCAGAGGAATGTCTTTCCCATTCAGGCGAATGGGAGGAACGCCGTTCTGCAATCGAAATCAAATCTTCGATGGCTTCCGACGCACTACAGTTGAGCTGCGTCTCCGAAACCTCGCACTCAATCCCGCTTGCCTGATGTGCAATGGACTGTTAGATTCGCTGTACAATTGGTTTTGAAAGAGCTTGCAGAATCAACGAGATGAAGATGGCCGAGATCAGTTCTTACTTTAGGTAAGAATCCAGGTCCCCCAGCCACTTCCTCCTTCTTCCTCGACATCGCGACGGGTGTGCCCGGTGAGCCGACGGATCGGATCGCGGCGGTCGTCGCGCGCGACTCGAAGCGCGGACGAGGCGATCGTCGGGGAGGTCGGCCGTCGGGCCGTCGCCGGGACGATCGTTCGGAGCGCCGCGCCGATCACATCGGGCGTCCCCAGGGCCGGACGATGCCGGCGCCGCGGGTGGCGTTCTCCCACGACCAGGTGGCGGGGTCGGAATCGATCACGGTGTAGACGCCCGGCATCAGGCGCAGGTTGGGGCGCACCCACCAGTAGGCGTCGGGGACGTTGTCCTGGTCCACGGCTCCGGCGGCCTGCCATGGCCCGAAGATGCGGTCGGTCCGATCGGCGAAGGCGATGGTGCCGGGACGGCGGCGGACGCCGTAGTGACAGGTCATCACCTGCGTCACCAGATAGGGCCGATCGAGCGAGAACAGGTTCGGTACCCTCACGCCCGGATGCGTGGCGCCGTCGGCGCCGTTGCGGACGATGACCGGATCGGCGGGCGCGGGGAGCAGGTCCATGCCGGTGGAGTGGGCGAGCGGCATCCAGGGCGGACCGACGACGCCGGGCTCGGCCAAGGGCGGCGGAGGAGGCGGCGGTGGCGCGGGCTCGTCGTCGGGGATCGGCGACACGCCGCTCTCGGCGGGGGCGCTGCCGATCGGGCCGCCCTGCGCCAGGGCGCGAGGAACGACCGTCGCTAGAGCGATCGCCGTGGCGAGAGCAAGCGTGCGGAGCGGGGCATCGGCGAACATGATCGTCTCCCTGAAAGCCGACCCGGCCGAAAGTCGGGGTCGGAGGGTGTCGACACGGCCGGGCGACCGCCCGGGATCGAGCCGCGCAGCGGCGCGATCACGGACCACCGCCGCGCGGCGGCGTGTCGGCGGGCGGGTCGTCCATGTCGAGTTCGTCCTCGTCGCCGGCGAGCGCGGAGGGCACGCGACCGCGCAGGAGCGACGACGCCTGCCAGAGGAGGTAGGCGGTGGCGAGGGCGGAGACCACCAGCGGGACCCCGTCGTCGGCGGACATCCGCTCCCACGAGCGATAGATCGAGCCGTCGAGGATCGAACGGCGATCGACGGTGGCGCGCAGGAAGATCTCCGCCCACATCCAGCCGAGCCCGAGGATGGTCGCCCAGGCGAGCAACGGCACCAGCCACAGGGCGGCGAGCGCGAAGCACAGGGTGAAGATCGGCGCGAGCAGATCGAGCTCGAACGGATAGGGCAGGACGAAGAACGGCAGGCAGGCGAGCACGGTGAGCACGGTGCGCAACAGCAGGCCGGGGATCGGGTTCGGGCGCGCCCGAGTGCGTCCGGCGCGCGCGGCCATCTCCTTCTCGATCCGGGCGGCGACCTCGGCGTAGTTACGCGGGGTGCAGAACACCAGCATCACGGTGCGCCAGGAGTTGCGCAGGGCGACGGCGTTCCGGCGCGGGTGGAAGCGGGCGGAGACGAGCCCGCCCCAGGCGGCGGACTTCCGCGACTGCGAGCGGGCGAGGAACCCGGCGCCGGTGGTCGAGGCACTGCCGGCGAGGGAGCCGAGCGCGACGGCGGCGCTCGAGGCGGCCGAGGCGCGGCGATCGATCACGAACTGCTCGACGCCGCGATCGTCGACGACGAAGCGCATCGACATGCGGTTGCGCAGGAGGAGCGCGGTGGCGATCAGGCCGAGGCCGACCACCGCGACCGAGACGATGCCGGTCATGACCCACATCGGGCCGATCGCCTCGGCATTGCCGGTGACCAGGACGAGGAAGGTGAGGAGCGAGCCCATCAGCAGCGCGCTGAGAACGGTCGCCTTCAGGTAGACCGCCAACAGCAGGGGCTCGGTGAGCAACGGCACGTCGACGCGCCAATCGAGTGTGGACGTCGAGCGGGGATCGCGGGCGAGCGGTTCGGTCACGGCGAGCACCTCCCCGTCCCGCTCTCCCGGCCGAAGAGGCGGTGGGGAGAGGAGCGAACGTATCCGGTGGCGGAGCCTCGCGCGATGCGTACGTCGACGCGATCCGCCGACGGTCGAAATCCTCGCACGGGGATGCCGGCCGGCGCCATGCGGCGGGTCAAACGCGCGCGGATCGAGGACCGTACTTCCGTCGGGCGCGACGAAATCACGCGCCTCCTACTCGACCCGTAGAAATCGATTACTTAACAACCGAAGTCGTGCCAATTTAAAATCTCAGGTCTTTTCGACGTCGACGATCCTCCTGGTCGTCGTTGCTCCGCATTGAACTCGGGAACGCCGGGGCAGATGTTCGTGGGTGTGGCGAGATCGTCGATCGGGCGAGCGCTTCGCTCTGCCGCATCGGCTCGGCGCGGCGACGAGCGGCCGTCGGCGCCATGCCGTTCGCGGGAGGCGTGGTCATGCGCCGATCGGTTCCCTTCGACAGTCTCCACCGCTCGTTCCTCGGTTCGTTCGAAGCCGTCGCCGCTCGCGTGCTCGGCGCGCTGATCACGGTGGCGATCGGCGGGGCGGCGCTGCTCCTCGTCGCGCGTCCGGCCACGGCGGTGCCGTGCGAAGGGCCGCCGACCTCGGTGGAGCGGCTGCAGCAGGTGGCCGCGCTCGTCGCCGCGTGGGACGGCAAGAACCCGGGCGCACGCCATCTCGCGGTCAAGGCGATCAACCCGGACAAGGGCGCGGTGTGGGCGCCGCGCGAAACGGCGACGTCGATGCGGTCGGCACAGGCGGATCTGCCGATGGCCGGTCGGTTCAAGACCACGGCCGACGCGCGCGCCCGCGTCGTCGCCAGCATGAACGAGGTGAGCCGTCAGGTGAAGGATTCGGCGGTGCGCGGCCGGGCGGCGGCGATCGCTCGGTTCGCCCACGACGAACGCCATCGCGAGCAGGCGCTGCGACTGTCGGCGTTTATCGGCACGGGCCGGACTGGACCTCGTCGCCGACTTCGACATCGTCATCACGGCAAAGGGGCACGAGAAGGCGGCCGGCGTCTTCGAGACCAAGGGTGGACGCGATCTGACCGAGACGCTGGGCACGGTGGTGACGCCGATCCAGCCGGACGGGATACTCGGGTTCGAGATGAAGGTGGGGTCGGGCGCCGGCGTCGCGGCCGAATTCGAGAACACGCGGATGATGGCGCGGCTGCGCATGCTCGCCGACGACATGCGCGTGTACGATCCGGTGCTCCGCTCCGACGGCGGTTTTCACGAATACGGCGGGCTCGAACGTCGGCCCGAGGATCCGCGGCGGTCGGAGAGCCGGATCACCGAGGTGAACAAGCGGCGCGGCGAACAGGGCGGCGACGGGCGGGCTCCGGCGGTGATCGACCCCGCGCGCCGGAAGGCGCTCGCGGCGTTCTGGGAGGCGGCGGACGACGCCGGGCTGGTTCGGGTCGATCTCGAGCCGAGCGAACGCGAGACACTGACGGGCACCTGCATCGACATGGCCGAGCGTCTCCAGCACGAGGCGATCGAGGTTCAGGGCATCGACGACGCCAGTCGCATTCGACCGAGCCCGCCGCCGCGCCGAAGTCTCCGGACACCGCCGCCGCCCCTTCGGGTGGCGGGTATCGGGCGTTCGACACGATCTCCTACGTGCTGCCGTTCGGAATACCCTTTCCGACGGTCGGTGTGCCGTGCGGGAGCGGGCTCGGCTTCGTCGAACAGGGGATCGAGTATCGAATCCGGGACGCCGGTCCCGAGCAGGCCGTCCTCGGTCGTCGCCCGGCCGGGCAGGAGGCGTGGTCGAAGCTGCGGATGTGGTGACCGTTGCCATCGAAGCGGTTGGTTCCGGGCGAGACCGTCACGTTCCGGATGGGCACGACGGAGGCGACGCGCTTCGGCGCGGCCGCACATGGTGCCCCAGGGCCTCGGCGCCGAGGCGTCGGACCGACGGCTCGGCCATCTGATCGAGGCCACCCACGCCGGCAAAGTGATCGTGCGCTGTCGCTGGGTTCCGCCCGGCGCAGCCGCCCCCGCCCGCCACCGTCGGGCGGGGGCGGGGCCGCGCTCACGGAATCCGCGGCACGCGCACGTTCGGATCGAGGCGACGGGCCTCGGCGAGGTCGCGCTCGGCGTCGGCACGGCGGCCGAGGGCACGGTTCGCGCCCGAGCGCAGGGCGTAGTGGCGGGCGGCGGGATCGAGCCGGATCGCCACGTCGACGTCGGCGAGCGCGGGCTCGAAGGCCTTCGAGCGGAAGTGGCGCGGGCGCGGTGACGCGGGGGCGGTCCTGGAAGGCGACCGCAGAGCCCCGTGCGCCGAGACGGCGCGACACGAGCCGAAGGCGTTTGCACGGTGTGCTCATCGGCGACACCCCGTCGACGGACGCCCCCTCGGGGAGCGGCTCCGGCGACCACGTCCGAGGTGGGCTCGGCCGGGTCGGGCCGCAAGTCCGTCACATGCCGGAGGCGGGGGCGGCGACGAAGCGCTCGATGTCGACCGGCAGGCGCTTGCGACCCCAGTCGCCGGGGCCGTCCCGGAAGCGCCCGGCGATCGGCGTGCCGCAGGCGGCGCAGGCGCCGTGAGGGTCGAGCCGCCAGGAGGTGATCGCATGCCAGTCGCGGCCGATCACGCGGGTGCCGCAGGCGGGGCACAGGGTCGACTGGCGGGCGGGGTCGCGGACGTTGCCGACGTAGACGTGGGCGAGGCCGTTGGCGATCGCGATCGAACGGGCGCGGTCGAGGGTGGCCTTCGGTGTCGCCGGGGTCTCGGTCATGCGCCAGTCGGGATGGAAGGCGGAGAAGTGCAGCGGCACCTCGCGGCCGAGTTCGGCGGCGATCCAGCGGGTCATGGCGTCGATCTCGGCGTCGCCGTCGTTCTCGCCGGGGATGAGGAGCGTGGTGATCTCCGTCCAGACGTCGGTCTCGTGGACGAGATACCGCAGCGTGTCGAGGACGGGGGCGAGCTCGGCCTTGCAGCGGCGGGCGTAGAAGGCGTCGGAGAAACTCTTCAGGTCGACGTTGGCGGCGTCCATCGCCGCGAAGAAGCGGCGGCGCGGCTCCGGGGTCACGTAGCCCGCCGTCACCGCGACGTTCTTCAGGCCGCGGGCGCGGGCGGCCTCGGCGGTGGCCACGGCGTATTCGAGGAAGATCACGGGATCGTTGTAGGTGTAGGCGATCGAGGCGCAGCCGAGGCGCTCGGCGGCGCGAGCGATGGTCTCGGGGGCGGCGCGGGCCGACTGGATCGCGGTCTCGCGGCTCTTGGTGGTGTCGTGGTTCTGGCAGAAGTCGCAGGCGAGGTTGCAGCCGGCGGTGCCGAAGGACAGAACCGAGGTGCCGGGCAGGAAGTGATAGAGCGGCTTCTTCTCGATCGGATCGACGCAGAAGCCGGTCGAGCGGCCGAAGCCGGTCAGTTCCATGCCGGTCTCGGTGGCGCGGCGCACGAAGCACAGGCCGCGCTGGCCGGCATGCATGCGGCAGAAGCGCGGGCACAGGCGGCATTCGACGCGCCCGTCGTCGGCGCGACGCCAATACTCCACCGCAATCGCATCGTCGGTCATAATGGGCTCGAATCGAAGTTCTCTCGGGAGAACTGTCGCACGAGATCGCGACATTGCCGCGAGAGATCGGGATCACCGGAGAGGCCGACACCATGACCGTCACCACGCCCTCCCCCGCGAACGCCGCCGCGTCTCCCCCTCCCCTCGCCGCTCTCTCGCCCGGCGACGTCCATCCGCCGCAGGTGGCGGGGATGTTCTACGCCGCCGACCCGACGGCACTGCGGGCCGAGCTCACCGAGGCGATCGCCGCGCGCGGGCCCGACGGCGGGGTGGCGCCGAAGATCGTGGTGGCGCCGCACGCGGGCCTGCGCTTCTCGGCCCGGATCGCGGCGACCGCCTTCGCGCCGTGGACACGGGCGGCGACACCGATCCGGCGGGTGGTGGTGTTCGGACCGGCGCATCGGCGGGCGGTGGCGGGGCTGGCGGTGCATCCGGCCCACGCCTTCGCCACGCCGCTCGGGCGCCTTCCCGTCGACTGGAGCGCGGTGTCGGCGCTGCTGCCGCTCGATCGGGTCCATCTCGACGCGCGGCCGTTCGAGGGCGAGCACTCGATCGAGATGTTGCTGGTCGTGCTGCAGGCGATGCTGCCGGAGCCGTTCGAGATCGTGCCGATCCTGGTCGGCGACGCGAGCCCGCACGAGGTGGCGGCGGTGATCGAGCGGCTGTGGGGCGGGCCGGAGACGGGGATCGCGATCTCGTCCGATCTCTCGCACTATCTCGACCTCACCACCGCCACGGGGATGGACCGCGAGACGGCGCGGCGGATCGAGACCTGCGATCCGGCCGGGCTCGACGGCAACCGCGCCTGCGGCCATCGCATCGTCGCCGGCGCGCTGCGGCTCGCCGAGGCGCGCGACCTGCGCATCACCACGCTGGGGCTGACGACGTCGCAGCCGGTCACCGGCGACGCGCAACGGGTGGTCGGCTACGGCGCCTTCGCCTTCGAGGCGGCGGCGAGCGCGCGGCTCACCGAGGCGGACGGGCGGCTCCTGGTCGACACCACCATCGCCGGACTGGCGCGGGCGGTGTCGCTCGGCGGCGAGGTGCCGCATCTGGTCGCCGACGCCGGGGTGTCGCCGACGCTCATGGCGCATCGGGCGACCTTCGTGACACTGGAGCGCGGCGACGGCCATTTGCGCGGGTGCATCGGCTCGCTGGCGCCGGTGCGCCCGCTGCTCGCCGACGCGCTGATCAACGCGGTCAAGGCCGGGTTCTCCGATCCGCGGTTCGGGCCGTTGCAGGCGGACGAACTCGCCGATCTCGATCTGTCGATCTCGATCCTGTCGCGGCCGCGCGACATGGGCGTACACAGCCTCCAGGAACTGATCGAGGCGCTCGAGCCCGATCGCGACGGGCTCATTCTCGCCGATCAGGGGCGCAGCGCGCTGTTCCTGCCGAGCGTGTGGTCGGGGTTGCCGGAGGCGCGCGACTTCGTGCGCCAGCTTCAGCGCAAGGCCGGGCTGCCGATCGACCATTGGTCGGCGACGACGACGGCGAAGCGGTTCCGGGTGGAGAAGCTCGGCGGGCGAGTGCGGCCGATCGACGAGGCGAACCTGAAGCCGCTGCGCTTCGTCGAGACGAAACCCGGCTGACGTCGGGACGGGCGGGCGCCTCAGGCGGCGCGGGCGAGACGCACGGCGCGGGCCGGAGACGCGGCGCGGGCGAGGCGCTCGGCGACGGCGGCGTCGACGGCGGCGATGGTGCGCGGCGGCGCCTCGATCAGGAGGGCGGGCGCGAACTCGACGTCGCAGGCCTCCTCGACCGCGAGCATCAGGCGCAGGGCCTGGAAGGCGTCGAGGCCGAGGGCGAAGAGATCGTCGTCGTCGGCGATGCCCTCGACGGAGACCGGCAGAATGCGCCGATCGGTGATGACGTTGCGAACGATCGTGGACACCGTCGTGCCCCCCTGTTTCCAACTCGATCGCAACACTCTAGTTCAATTTCAATAATATCCTTTTATTTCAAATAGTTACCGTAGTTTCTCCGAAATTCGGACGATTTTAGCCGTCGTGGGGCGGCGGTGGCCCGCGACCACGGCAGAATTTGCCGCGCGGCAGGGTCGACCGGGTGGATCGCGCCGAGTGGGCGTGGTTCGGCGGGGCGGCACGACGGGTTCGCGCCGGGAGGCGGCCGAACGGGGCGCGGCGCGGATCTTGCTGCGTCTTCGTCATGAACTCCGTCGCCGCGGGCGGCGGGGACGACATTCGGGAAAGAAGGCCATGATCGGCACGATTGCATCGATCGGAGCGTCGGCGGCGATGGCGAGCGTCTCGGCGCTCGGCGCCGGCGGCGACACCGCGGCGACGAAGGGTTCTCGGCATGCGGGGCGCCCCGATCCGCTGAAGGACATCTTCGCGGCGCTCGACACCAACGCCACCGGCGGGACCTCGTCGGGGGAGACCAAGTCCTTCGTCGACACGCTGTCGACGGGGACGCGCAGCGCACTGCTGTCGGTGCAGGAGAAGGCGTCCTCGTCGACGGCGAGCACGTCGTCGTCCACCCTGGACGAGGCCCTGGCCGAAGTGGTCGCGGCGATGGACCAGAACGGCGACCGCGCGATCACCGAGAGCGAACTCGACGCCTGGATCAAGGCCAATGCGCCGCCGCAGGCCGAAGGCGCCTCGGGCGAGAGCGCGTCGAAGTCCGGCGGCTACGATCCGTTGGACACCAACCGCGACGGCGTGGTGTCGCAGACGGAACTCTCGGCCCATCTCGATCAGATGGCGGCCTCGCTCCAGTCGAACGGCGGGACGGCCTCGTCCTCGTCGTCGTCGGGCTTCGCCTCGATGCTGGCGCAGCTGCTGCAGAGCTATCAGCGCGGGACGGCGGCCGACGCGGTCTCGATCGGCGCGGCGGTTTCGCTCGACACCGCGGCCTGACCGACCGACGAAACGACATCGGGGAGGATCCTCACGGGACCCTCCCCGACGCGGCGAGCGCTCAGCGCTCGATCTGCGAGACGTCGCGCACGGCTCCTCGAGCGGCGGAGGTGGCCATGGCGGCATAGGCGCGCAGCGCGGCCGAGACCTTGCGCGGGCGCACTTCCTTCGGCTTCCACGCCGCCTTGCCCTCGGCCTCCATCTCAGCGCGACGCTCGGCCAGAACCTCGTCGGAGACCAGAAGCTCGATGGTGCGGGCGGGAATGTCGATGCGGATGCGATCGCCCGCCTCGACCAGACCGATGGCGCCGCCCTCGGCCGCTTCCGGCGAGGCGTGGCCGATCGAGAGGCCCGAGGTGCCGCCGGAGAAGCGGCCGTCGGTCAGGAGCGCGCAGGCCTTGCCGAGGCCCTTCGACTTCAGATAGCTGGTCGGATAGAGCATCTCCTGCATGCCGGGGCCGCCCTTGGGGCCCTCGTAGCGGATGACCACGACGTCACCGGCGACCACCTTGCCGCCGAGGATGCCGGCGACCGCCGAATCCTGGCTCTCGAAGATCTTGACCGGGCCCTCGAACTTCAGGATCGATTCGTCGACGCCCGCCGTCTTCACGATGCAGCCGTCGAGGGCGATGTTGCCGAACAGGACGGCGAGGCCGCCGTCCTTGGACCAGGCGTTGTCGGCCGAGCGGATGACGCCGCTGACGCGGTCGGTGTCGAGCGCGTCCCAACGGCGCGACTGCGAGAAGGCCTCGAGGCTCGGCACGCCGCCCGGCGCCGCCTTGAAGAACTCGGCGACGGCGGGATCGTTCGAGCGCATCACGTCCCACTTGTCGATGGCGTTCTTCAGCGTGGGCGCGTGGACGGTCGGCAGGTCGGTGTTGAGAAGACCGGCGCGATCGAGTTCGCCGAGGATGCCGAAGATGCCGCCGGCGCGGTGGACGTCCTCCATGTGGACGTCGGCGATGGCCGGGGCGACCTTGGAGAGGCAGGGCACGCGGCGCGACAGGCGATCGATGTCGGCCATGGTGAAGTCGACACCGGCCTCCTGCGCGGCGGCGAGGAGATGCAGAACGGTGTTGGTCGAGCCGCCCATGGCGATGTCGAGGGTCATGGCGTTCTCGAAGGCGCCGAAGGAGGCGATCGAGCGCGGCAGGACGCTCTCGTCGTCGCCCTCGTAGTACCGCTTGCACAGATCGACGATCAGGCGGCCGGCTTCGAGGAACAGGCCCTTGCGGTCGGCGTGGGTGGCGAGCGTCGAGCCGTTGCCGGGCAGCGACAGGCCGAGCGCCTCGGTCAGGCAGTTCATCGAGTTCGCCGTGAACATGCCGGAGCAGGAGCCGCAGGTCGGGCAGGCGGAACGCTCGTAGCTCTTCACGTCCTCGTCGGAGACCTTGTCGTCGGCGGCGGCGATCATGGCGTCGATCAGGTCGACCGACTTGGTGGCACCGGTCGACAGCAGCACCTTGCCGGCCTCCATCGGGCCGCCGGAGACGAAGACGGTCGGGATGTTCAGGCGCAGCGACGCCATGATCATGCCGGGGGTGATCTTGTCGCAGTTGGAGATGCACACCATCGCGTCGGCGCAGTGGCCGTTGACCATGTACTCGACGCTGTCGGCGATGAGATCGCGCGAGGGCAGCGAATAGAGCATGCCGTCGTGACCCATGGCGATGCCGTCGTCGATGGCGATGGTGTTCATCTCCTTGGCGACGCCGCCGGCCGCCTCGATCTCGCGCGCCACCAACTGGCCGAGGTCCTTCAGATGGACGTGGCCGGGGACGAACTGGGTGAAGGAGTTCACCACCGCGACGATCGGCTTGCCGAAGTCGGCGTCCTTCATGCCGGTGGCGCGCCACAGGCCACGAGCGCCGGCCATGTTGCGGCCGTGGGTGGAGGTGCGGGAGCGATAGGCGGGCATGGGCGTTTCCCTCGGGCCTTCGGCGCGGGAGGGCTCCCTCGGCGCGCCGGTTGATCGATCGGTGGAACGACATAGCGTCTTCGCGGACGGCGGGCCAGTGGCGAAAAGGGCGGAAGGCGCGCGAATCGTCGCTTTCGCGCCGCGCGCAGACCCGAGACGCCGACGGCCGCCGCGTGGGAACGCGGCGGCCGTCGAACGAGGAACGCGGGAAGCGCGATCAGGCCGGCTTCTTGCCGCGCGCCATGGCGACGAGGCCGAGCGCGACGTAGCCGAAGACGAAGCCGCCGAACCAACCGAGCACGAAGATCAGCACCATCAGCATCACGTCGACCGGGCCGCCGATGTCGGTCAGGCTCGACTTGGTGACGAAGAGCGCCAACCAGATCGCGAAGATCGAGCCGAGGAAGCCGATCAACTCGGAGCCGATGAAACGGGCGAGATCGATTCGACGCTCGGTGAGGGCGACCACCACCACGGCGACGAGGCCGATCAGGGACGCGGCGATCAACACCCAGAACCAGAAGCCGAGCATCTCCTGAAAGACGGCGATCAGGGTGGAAAGGGTCATTTCCTTCATGGGTCGCGTCTCCTCAGGCCTGGCCGCGCAGCATGGCGAGATACGTGGGCTTGAGCGCCACCGTCTTCATCACCCAGGTGATCCACAGTTCCTCCAGCGGCGCGATCACGCCGGGGAAGGAGGGGACCAGGTTGTTGTCGTAGTCGAACTCGACCAGCATGGCCTGGCCGATGCGGGTGATCAGCGGGCACGAGGTGTAGCCGCCGTAGACGGAGGACGAGGTCTTGCCCTCGATCGAGGCGACGAGGTGGTCGACCGCGACCGGCACCTGCCACTTGACCGAGGCCGCCGTCTTGCCCTTGGGCACACCGGCGATGTCGCCGACGGCGAAGACGTTGGGGAAGCGCTTGTGGCGGAGGCTCGACTTGTCGACCTCCATCCAGCCCTCGTCGACCCAGGCGCCGGTGGTCCAGGGCAGCGGCGAGTTCTTGACGGCGAGCGGCGCCTTCATCGGCGGCACCACGGCGCAGAAGTCGTACTTGATCTCCGCCGTTCCCTCGGGGGTCTTGTAGGTGGCGACCTTGCGACCGAGGTCGATCGCGGTCATCACGTGGTCCCAGGAGACCTTCACGCCGCGATCCTTGTAGAGCATGCGCACCTTCTCCGAGACGATCGGCACGGAGAACAGCGCCTTGTTCTGGGCGGCGTAGACCAACTCGGCCTTGCCGCGATTGCCGCGACGACGAAGGATGTCGTCGGTCAGGAAGGTGTACTTGAGCGGCGCGCCGGCGCACTTCATCTCGGTCGCCGGGCGGCCGAACAGGCCGACGCCACCCTGATCGGCGAAACGCGACATCGCCTTCCAGGTCGCCTCGGCCGCCTCCGGGCTCGCATAGACCGAGCCGAGCCCGTCCCGGCCGATGCGCGCGACGTCCATGCCGGCGATGGCCTCGTAGTCGAGACGCAGGCCGGTCGCCACCACGAGGTAGTCGTAGGGAACGGCCTTGCCGGAGGCGGTGACGACCTTGTTGCCGACCGGATCGAACTCGGCGACCGCCTCCTCGATCCACTTCACGCCGTGAGGCATGTAGTCGGAGGTCTGCGAAACCGAATAGTCGGCGGGCTTGAGGCCGGCGGCGATGAGCGTGAAGCCGGGCTGGTACCAGTGCGGCCGGCGCGGATCGACGATGACGATCTCGGCGCCGTCCAGGCGAGAGACCAGACGGTTGACCACGGCCAGACCGGCGGCGCCGGCACCGGCCACGACGATGCGGGCGGTGGTCTTCACCGATGCGGCGCGACCGGAGGAGGCCCCCAGCCCCGCGAGCGAAAGGGCGCCCGCCCCGGCGAGAAAGCTTCGGCGGTCGAGTCGGCCGAGCCCTTTGATTTCAGTCATGATTGCCCTCGAATATGTGTTTTTTCTCATGTTCTGACATTCCATCGAATCCGTTCATCGACCGCAAGCGCTTCGATACCATCCGGTGGGCTTACGACCATCGTCTAGGATCGTGATTTGGGTTCGACGGTGGTTGCCATTTTGTTCCGAGCAAGCCAGAGTATGCGCGCCCGCGATCGAGATTCGCGGAACGAACCAACACGAGCCGACGGCATCGCCACGGCCGAGCGGACGGCGCATGGATTGGTCGAGCGAGCAGGACGGGGCGCTGAAGGCGATCGCCGATTGGCTGAAGGGGGGGCACTCGCAGGTGTTCCGCCTGTTCGGCTATGCCGGCACGGGTAAGACCACGCTCGCCCGGCATCTGGCCGAGGGGATCGACGGCGACGTCTGTTTCGGCGCCTTCACCGGCAAGGCGGCGCTGGTGATGCGCTCCAAGGGCTGCGACGGCGCCTCGACCATCCATTCGATGATCTACCGCCCCAAGCGCCCGGCCGAGGACGAGGAGGAGGAGGAGACCTTCTCCTTCGCGCTCAATCGCCATTCCGACGCGGCCAAGGCCGATCTGATCGTCATCGACGAATGCTCGATGGTCGACGAGGAGCTGGGGCGCGACCTGCTGTCGTTCGGCAAGAAGACGCTGGTGCTCGGCGATCCGGCGCAGCTGCCGCCGGTCAAGGGCGGCGGCTTCTTCACCGAGGCCGAGCCGGACATCATGCTGACCCAGGTCCACCGGCAGGCGCGCGACAACCCGATCATTCGCCTGTCGATGGACGTGCGCGAGGGGCGCGACCTCGATCTCGGCGATCACGGGCCGGCGGCGGTGATCCGGCGGCGCGACATCACCGCCGATCGCATTCTCGCCGCCGATCAGGTGCTGGTCGGGCGCAACAAGACCCGCCACCTCTACAACAAGCGCATCCGCGAGCTGCGCGGCCACACCTTCCCCACGCCCGAGGTGGGCGAGAAGCTGGTGTGCCTGCGCAACGACAAGACCAAGGGCATTCAGAACGGCGGGCTCTACCGGGTGACGCGGGTCAAGGACCCCAAGGGGGCGTTCCTGAAGTTCGATCTCGCGCCGGAGGAGGTGGGCGAGCGGCGGCGGATCGCGGCCTCGGTGCTGCCGGCGTTCTTCGAGGGCGGCGAGGACGCCCTGCCCTATCAGCTCAAGCGGCGATCGGACGAGTTCGACTACGGCTACGCGCTGACCGTCCACAAGGCGCAGGGCTCGCAGTGGGACGACGTGGTGCTGTTCGACGAGAGCTTCGCCTTTCGCGAACACCGCGCGCGCTGGCTCTATACCGGCATCACCCGGGCGGCCGAGCGCCTGACCGTGGTGGTCTGAGGGCGGCGTGGCCGCCACTTCCCACACCGAACGGAGCGACGTGAGCGCAGAACGGCGGCGGCCGTGGGAAAGGTCACGTCTCGGCCCTCCAGCTCCGATTCAGATTCCGGTTCCTCATGTTCCGATTCAAGTCGATGGCGGGTTGCAGCGGCGTCCGAGGTTCGTCCCTTCCGCGCCGGCGCGGGAGGTGAAGAGGCGCGTGAACTCACCGCTTTCCTCTGTTCGTCCAATGGCTTGATTCGCATTTCGCAAGCTCGTGCGGAGAGTCCGGCGCGGCGTGCGCGGCGGCGTGGAAGCCCGGCAACGCGGCCGGAGGAGCGAGACGTCGCGGGGATGCGCTCCGGCGCGTTGCTCGGGACGACGCTCGAGGCGCCGTAACGTCACTCGTCATATTTGACGATATTCGAACCAAAACGTTTCGAATCACTTCTTTAACCAAGACGGCCCAGAATGCCGGCCATTCTTCCCTGTTCTTCTTCTTCGCGCCTCGAGAGATCACACCGATGGCACAGCCGACCGGATTTCGAATGACACTGGGAATGCGGTTCCTGACCCTGATCGCCATCGCGGTCGCGATCATGAGCGCGGGCACGATCTACGCGATCTACCAGTTCCGGATCGCGATGATCGAGATGCGCCAGGGGCAGGTGCGCAGCGTGGTCGAAGTGGTGACCTCGAGCATCGACGCCCTGCAGAAGCGGGTCGCGGCCAAGGAACTCGGCGAGGAGGAGGCGCGCAAGCGCGCGCTCGATCTGATCACCGGCGCGCGGTTCGAGGGGGCGAACTACGTCTTCGCCTTCCATCGCGGCGGGCGGATCGTCACCAGCGGCAATCCGGCGCTGAAGCCGGGGTCCGATCTGCCGACGCTCACGGCCGACGACGGACGCCCGTTGATGAGCGCGCTGGTGAGCGTCGCCCAGAGCGGCGGCGGGTTCGTGTCCTATGCCTGGACGCCGCCGGGCGAGACCACCGCCTCGCGCAAGATCTCCTTCGTCAAGGAGATCCCCGGCTGGGATCTGATGATCGGTTCGGGCACGCAGGTGTCGGACGTCGACGCGGTGATCCACAAGACGGTCGTGTGGATCTCGGTCGGCTGCACGCCGGCGATGGTCGCCTTCGTGCTCTATGCGCTGTGGCTCGGCCGCGGCGTGACCCGTCCGGTGGGGCGGCTCAACGGCGTGATGGCGGAGCTCTCCGGCGGCCGGACCACCACCCACGTGCCCTACACCCGTCGTGGCGACGAGGTCGGCGAGATCGCGCGCGCGGTCGAGGTGTTCCGCCAGTCGATGATCGAGCGCGACGCGTTGAAAGTGGAAGAAGGGCGCATCACCGGGGAGCAGCATGCGCGCGCGGCGCGGATCGAGAAGGTGATCGGCTCGTTCCGCGAGGAGGCGGCGCAGATCGTCGGATTCGTGCGCACCACCGCCGAGGACATGACCACCTCGGCAGAGGAACTGACCCGCACCGCCGCGCTCACCGGCCAGTCGATGCGCGAGGCCGAAAGCCTCGCCTATCGCGATGCCGAGCACGTCGGCGCGGTGGCACAGGCGACCTCCGATCTCGCCGAGACGGTCAACGGCGTCGGGCGGCAGATCTCCGAGGCCGAGCGCGTCACCGCGACCGGCGCGGCGTTCGGGCGCGAGGCACGCCAGGGCGTGGCGGCGCTGGCCGACACGGCCGAGAAGATCGGCGCCGTGGTCGACCTGATCCGCGCCATCGCCGATCAGACCAATCTGCTCGCGCTCAACGCCACGATCGAGGCGGCGCGGGCGGGCGAGTCGGGGCGCGGCTTCGCGGTGGTGGCGAGCGAGGTCAAGCAGCTCGCGACCCAGACCACCAGGGCGACCAAGGAGATCGCCACCAACGTCGCGGCGATCCAGGGCGCGACCCGCGACGCGGTGCGCCAGATCGGGTCGGTGACCGAGACGCTCGAGCACATCGAGACGTCGAGCGCGGCGATCGCCCAGGCGGTCGAGGAACAGACGGCGATGACGGCGGAGATCTCGGCGCGCGGGGCCGACGTCGCGCGCGACACCGAGGTGCTGACGCTGTCGATCTCGCGGGTGTCGAGCGCGGTCGGCGAAACGGCCCGGGTCGCCGACGAAGTGACCAACGTAGCGCGCGAACTGGCGGACGCGGCCTCCGGGCTCGACGAGCGCATCCGCCGCTTCCTCGGCGAGGTGGCGGCGGCCTGAGCTCCCCGCCCCGCTCCGTCGACGAACGAGGCCGCACCGGACGTGCGGCCTTCTTCGTTTCCCCTCGTCAGGCGGGCTTGTGGTGGGCGTGCCAGTGCCAGGCGACGTCGATGCGGCGGGCGACCCAGACGGCGTCGTGGGCGGCGATGTGATCGAGGAAACGGGCGAGGCCGGCGGCGCGGGCCGGGCGGCCGGCGATGCGGCAGTGCAGGCCGATCGACATCATCTTCGGGCTGGTCGCGCCCTCGGCCCACAGCACGTCGAAGGCGTCGCGCATGTAGGTGAAGAACTGCTCGCTCTCGGTGAAGCCGGGCGCGTTGGCGAAGCGCATGTCGTTGGTCTCGAGGGTGTAGGGCACGACCAGATGCGGCCCCTTCGGCCCCTGCTCCCAATAGGGCAGATCGTCGGCGTAGCTGTCGCTGTCGTAGAGGAAGCCGCCCTCCTCCCTGACGAGATCGCGGGTGTGTTCGGAGGTGCGGCCGGTGTACCAGCCGAGCGGGCGCGAGCCGGTGACCTCGGTGTGGAGGCGGATCGCCTCGGCGATGTGGGCCTTCTCCTCCTCGCGGGAGAAGTCGCGGTAGTCGATCCACTTGAGGCCGTGAGAGGCGATCTCCCAATCGGCCTCCTTCATGGCGGCGACGGCGTCCGGGTTGCGGGCGAGCGCGGTGGCGACGCCGAACACGGTGACGGGCAGATCGCGTTCGCCGAACATGCGCCACAGCCGCCAGAACCCGGCGCGCGAGCCGTATTCGTACATCGACTCGACGTTCATGTGGCGCTTGCCCGGCCAGGGCTGGGCACCGAGCACGTCGGAGAGGAACGATTCGGAGGAGGCGTCGCCGTGCAGCAGGCAATTTTCGCCGCCCTCCTCGTAGTTGACCACGAACTGCACGGCGATGCGCGCGCCGTTCGGCCACTGCGGATCGGGCGGATTGCGTCCGTAGCCGATCAGGTCGCGGGGATAGGTCGGGTCGCGCGTCATGAAGTGCCTCCTCGGCCGCCGGGCCGACGAGCGGCAGAGTGCGACGGCGACGTCCGGGCTTCAAGAGCCCGGCGCGGAGAACGCGGCGAGATCCGGTGCGGCGCCGCGCGGGTCACACCCGCCGAGGCGGGCGGCTCATGGCGCCGACGCGCACCGGCGCCGGGGTCGGTGGGGGCGCGAAACTCGGCATCTTCAGCACCTCGAGTTTCGACCCTCCGCCGGGGCCGTCGTCGTCGTCGTCCTTGGGCAGGAGCATCACCGCCGTGCCCATGGCGACCGAGCACATGGTGACGAGGAAGCCGAAGAACAGCAGCAGCATCGGGATCCACGGCTCGCTCGAGGCGAACATCAGCGTGCGCAGGCGGGCGGTGTCGGTGACGAGCACGAGGATCGTCAGCACCGCTCCGACGGCGGCGCCGATCAGCCAGTTGACGGCGAGCAGGCGCAGGAGCGGCTGATCGCGCAGGCGCCGGGGTCCGCCCGCCGTGGCGAGATCGGCGTCGGAGAAATCGAGGTCGCGATCCCTACGTTCTTCGTCCATGTCGAACACACTCCGTGGCGCTCTCGTCGAGAGGATAGTCCGCGACGGCGAAACGAACAGAGGCAATTCGGACGACGGGCGCGAAATCGACCGCGACGACGACATTTGTTCGCGACGTGCGACCACTTCGTCACGCTGGCGTCGTCGACCGTATGCCGAGGTCGGCGGCACGGAGAACGGCACGGAACGTGCTTCGGATTCGGCGAGACGTGCGCGGCACGGGCGACGAGGGGAGGTCCAGGATGAACGGCGATCTCGAGCGGGGCGACGAGCGGTCGGTCTACGATCCCACACGGCGGACGCTGGGCGAGATCCCGCCCGGCCACGCGGCGACACCCTATTCGCCGCTGATCGACGCGCGCGTCGCCGAGATGAGGGCGCTGTTGTCGCGGATGCGCGCGAGTTCGGACGCGGAGGCGCTGAGGGCGCTGCGCTCGGCCTTTCCCGACACGTCGCTGGCGGCGCGGGTGGCGGCGATCGCCGAACTGCACCGCGGGTCGTGATCAGGGCGTCGGCCCGTCCTCGGCGGGAGCGGCGGCGGCGGTGGCCGCCTCGTTCGCCTTCCAGGCGGCGTCCCAGCGGCGGAACAGGATCCAGCCCCAGGGGATGAACGCCAGGTAGAGAATCGAGGTCACGGTCAGGATCGGGAAGGGGAAGCTGACCAGCGCGGCGAAGAACAGCACCACGCCGACCGAGACCGGGATCACCTTGTCGCGCGGAATGCGCGAGCTGTCCTTCTTGCCCGACCAGGTCGGGATGGTCGAGACCATCATGAAGGCGATGAAGATCATGTAGATCGCCACGACCACCGCGAGTGGGCGGGCGGGCTCGAGCGGGAAGACGTTGGCGGCGTAGAGCGGCAGCAGCGCGGTGCAGGCTCCGGCGGGGGCGGGCATGCCGGTGAAGAAGTTGCCCTGCCAGGCAGGCTTCGGCGTGTCGATCATGACGTTGAAGCGGGCGAGGCGCAGCACGGCGGCGATGACGTAGGTCAGCACCGCCAGCCAGCCGAACGAGCCGGCGTACTTCAACACCCAGATGTAGAGCAGCAGGCCCGGCACCACGCCGAAGTTCACGAAGTCGGCGAGGCTGTCGAGTTCGGCGCCGAAGCGCGAGGTGCCCTTGAGCCAACGGGCGACGCGGCCGTCGACGGCGTCGAGCAGCGCGGCGAGAACCACCGCGCCGACCGCCCATTCGAAACGACCCTCGAGGCCCATGCGAATGCCGGTCAGACCGGCGCACAGCGCCAGCAGCGTCACCAGATTGGGCAGGACCACGCGGAAGGGCACCGAGCGCAGGCGGGCGAAGCGCCGGCCCGAGCGGGTCGACTGGTGTTCGATTTCCGGGAAGAGATCGGTCACGTGCGTCGCCCTTTCTACGGGTGCCCTCGAGGGACGGATCAGGCCGCGTGCCAGACCGGCGCGGCGGCGCCGTCGGTGGTCAGGTCGGCCAGGATGGTCTCGCCGGCGATCGTCGTCTGGCCGAGGGCGACCTTCGGCACGGTGCCGAGCGGCATGTAGACGTCGAGGCGCGAGCCGAAGCGGATCATGCCGAAGCGGGAACCGACGGTGAGGTGCGAGCCCTCGCCGGTCCAGGAGACGATGCGGCGGGCAACCAGACCGGCGATCTGCACGCAGGCGATGGTGCCGAGCGAATGGCGGATCACCAGGGCGTTGCGCTCGTTGAACTCGGACGCCTTGTCGAGCTCGGCGTTGAGGAACTTGCCCGGCGTATAGACGATCTTGGCGACCTCGCCGGTGATCGGCATGCGGTTCACGTGAACGTTGAAGACGTTCATGAAGATCGAGACGCGCAGCAGCTCCTCGGCGGGCAGGCCGAGTTCGGGCGGCGGCAGCACCGGGCCGATCAGGCAGACGCGGCCGTCGGCGGGGGCGATCACCAGGCCCTCGGCCTCGGGGGTGACGCGGACCGGATCACGGAAGAAGGCGGCGACCCAGATGGTCAGGCCGAGCAGGATCCAGAACAGCGGCTGCCAGAACGAGCCGATCACCAGGGTGAGCACGGCGGCGATCGCCACGAACGGCCATCCGGCGCGATTGACGGGGGGGAAGGCCTTGGTGATGGTCGCCCACAGGGAATTCATATGATCGTCTCTCACTGGTCGTCACGGCGCCGTCTCGGGGGCGCGGGTCGCCTTCCGAGTATACGGGAACGGCGGCGATGAAAAGGCCGGAAGCGCACGGACGCGCCGCCGCCGCCCCGGCGGTCACACCGCCGGCGCGCCGCGACGGACCACGCCGAAGGGGTCGTCGGCCTCGGTCTTCTCCAGCTGCTCGCGGGCCTCGTCGGCCGCGCGCTGACGCGCCCACATCGAGGCATAGAGGCCGTCGGCGGCGAGGAGCTCGTCGTGACGGCCGCGCTCGGCGACGACGCCGCGATCGAGCACCAGGATCTCGTCGGCGGCGACCACCGTCGACAGGCGGTGAGCGATGACCAGCGTGGTGCGGTTCTGCGAGACGCGATCGAGCGCCTCCTGGATCTCTCGCTCGGTGTGGGTGTCCAGCGCCGAGGTGGCCTCGTCGAGCATCAGGATCGGCGGCGCCTTGAGGATGGTGCGGGCGATGGCGACGCGCTGCTTCTCGCCGCCGGAGAGCTTGAGGCCACGCTCGCCGACCTCCGTCTCGTAGCGCTTGGGCAGGCGCTCGATGAAGTCGGAGATCTGGGCGAGGCGGGCGGCCTCCTCCACCTCCTCGGGGCTCGCGTCGGGGCGGCCGTAGCGGATGTTGTAGGCGACGGTGTCGTTGAAGAGCACGGTGTCCTGCGGGACCATGCCGATGGCGGCGCGCAGCGAGGTCTGGGTCACGTCGCGGATGTCCTGGCCGTCGATGGTGATGCGGCCGGACCCGACGTCGTAGAAGCGGAACAGGAGGCGCGAGATGGTCGACTTGCCGGCGCCCGACGGGCCGACGATGGCCACCGTCTTGCCCGCCGGCACGTCGAAGGTGACGCCCTTGAGGATCTGGCGCTCGGGATCGTAGGAGAAGCAGACGTCCTCGAAGCGCACGGCGGCGTCACCGACCACCAGCGGCTTCGCGTCGGCGCGATCGGAGACCTCGGCGGGCTGATCGAGGATCTTGAACAGGCTCTCGATGTCGACGAGGCTCTGCTTGATCTCGCGATAGAGCGTGCCGATGAAGTTGAGCGGCACGGCGAGCTGGAGCATCAGCGCGTTGATCATCACGAAGTGGCCGACGGTCTGCTCGCCCTTCAGCACGGCGTGGGCCGACAGCGCCATGCACACGGCCATGCCGATCGAGAAGATCACGGCCTGACCCATGTTGAGCCAGGCGAGCGAGGTGTAGGTGCGGATCGCCGCCTTCTCGTACTTGGCCATGGCGCGGTCGTAGCGCGCGGCCTCGAGTTCCTCGGCGGTGAAGTACTTCACCGTCTCGAAGTTGAGCAGGCTGTCGACCGCCTTCGACATGGAGTCGTTGTCGGCCTCGTTCATGTCGCGGCGGATGTCCATGCGCCAGTCCGACGCCTTGACCGAGAACCAGACGTAGAGCCACGTCGTCACGGCGATGACGGCGACGTAGATCCAATCGAACTCCCACAGGATCACCGCCGCCATCAGGGCGAATTCGACCAGGGTCGGGAAGCCGGCGAGGATGGAGATGCGGACGATGGTCTCGATGCCCTTGGCGCCGCGCTCGACGATGCGCGACAGGCCGCCGGTGCGCCGGGTCAGGTGATAGCGCAGCGACAGGGCGTGGAGGTGGCGGAAGGTGGAGCTGGCGAGTTCGCGCACGGCGTTCTGACCGACGGCGGCGAAGAGGGCGTCGCGCAGCTGATTGAAACCGTTGGAGGCGATGCGCACCACGCCCCAGGCGATCACCAGCATGATCGGCGCGGCGAGGAGCTGGACCGTCTGCGGCTCGCCCGGCGGGCGGGCGAGGGCGTCGGTCGCCCACTTGTAGACGAAGGGCATCCACACCGTCAGCAGCTTGCCGGCGACCAGGGCGGAGAGCGCGAAGATCACCGCGCGCTTCAGATCCGGCCGGTCGTGCGGCCACAGGTGGGGCCACAGGTTCTTCAGCGTCTCGAGCGTCCTGCCCTCGCCGGCCGGGACCGTCGAACCGACGGGGCGATGATGTCGCGACATGGAAACACTCTGGTGCTGGGGAGAGGAAACGAAGTCGATCCCCTCAAATAAGGGTTTACCGGCGGATTTCAAACCTCGACCGGCGCATGGCGGTTCACCGAGGGCGGTGGGACGCGCGGGGGTTCCGCGCGGGCGCGAAGCGGATAGAGTGGGCGCGACGCAAACCGGAGGCGCGCGCGCCCCTCGCGCCAGTGGGAGACACGACCTTGAGCGAGCTCGCATCCATCTGCATCTACTGCGGTTCCGGCAAGGGCGCGGACCCGGCGTTCGAACGGGCGGCGATCGATCTCGGACGGCTGCTGGCGCGCGAGGGCATCCGACTGGTCTACGGCGGGGGATCGCTCGGGCTGATGGGGGCGGCGGCGCGGGCCTGTCTCGAGGCGGGCGGCAAGGTGTCGGGGATCATTCCGCAGTTCCTGGTCGACCGCGAGTCGATGCTGCCGGAGGTGACCGAACTGATCGTCACCGCCGACATGCACGAGCGCAAGCGGCTGATGTTCGAGAAGGCCGACGCCTTCGTGGCGCTGCCGGGCGGCATCGGCACGCTCGAGGAGGTGGTCGAACAGATGACCTGGGCCCAGCTCGGGCAACACGCCAAGCCGATCATGCTCGCCAACATCGCCGGGTTCTGGGATCCGCTGGTGGAGCTGCTCCAACACATGAAGGCGAGCGCCTTCATCCGGGAGGGGTTCGATCTCTCCTACGGGGTGGCCGACGAGATCGACCAGATCCTGCCGAAGATGCGCAAGCGGCTCGGCCAGCTCGCCGCGCGGGAGGCGGGCGGCGGGGCGGTCGATCTCGGCAAGATGTGAACGGCCGGACGAAGGGGCGCCGCCGAGCGGCAACCGGTATTCCGACGGATTCCCTGCCGATCGGAGAGGTCCAGCCTCCTCATCCGGCGCGTTCCGCGCCACCTTCTCCCGCGAAGGGGA
>JBEOKB010000216.1:0-11128 GCA_040275425.1 Siculibacillus sp.
CATCGAGACCGTCGGCGGCATCGGCCCGACCATGCTGATGGGCATCGGACTGGTCGCGCTGTCGCTGGTGGTGATGCTCCAGGCCACCGAGACCGCCGGCGCCGACCCGCTCGCCCGCGAGGATCTGGCGCTCGCCCTGTCGGTGATCCTGCTCGGCCTCCTCATGATGGTGACCCGCCACAACGCCGTCAGTCAGATCATCGGCTTCATGAGCCTGGAGAACGGTCTGATCCTCGCCGCCGCCGGTGCCAAGGGCATGCCGCTGGTGGTCGAGATCTCGGTCGCCTTCTCGGTCCTGGTCGCCTTCATCGTCATCGGCGTCTTCCTGTTCCGCATCCGCGAGCGCTTCGATTCGATCGACACCGACGCCCTCGACGAGTTCCGGGAGGGCCGCCGGTGAACGCGCTCCTCGCCCACCTGCCCCTCTCGCCGATGGCCGCGCTCCTGGTGATTCCGGGCGTGTCCGCCGTGCTCCTGGCGCTGTTGCCGAGCTGGCGGCTGAGCGCGCGCCTCAACGTGCTCGCCTCGCTCCTCACCTTCCTGATGGCGCTGACCCTGCTGGTCGATCGGCCCGAGGCGCGCGGCGGCTACTTCTTCGTCGACGACCTCAACGTCGTCTTCGTCGTGCTCGGCACCTTCGTCGGCTTCACCACCTCGATCTTCTCCGCCGGCTACATCGGCCACGAGATCGAGATCGGTCGCCTGACGCCCCTCCATCTGCGCTTCTATCACGGCATGTATCAGGCCCTCGGCTTCGCCATGAACCTCGGCCTGCTCGCCGACAACATCGGCCTGATGTGGGTGGCGGTCGAACTGGCGACCCTGACCACCGTGCTGATGGTCGGCATCTACCGCACCCACGACGCCCTCGAGGCCGCCTGGAAGTACTTCATCCTCGGCTCGGTCGGTATCGCGCTGGCGCTGTTCGGCACCATCCTGGTCTACATGGCCGCGCGGCCCGTCATCGGCGCCGGTCACGACGCCATGGTCTGGACCACGCTCGTCACCCGCGCCGCCGCCTTCAGCCCCGAGCTCCTCAACGTCGCCTTCGTCTTCCTGATGCTCGGCTACGGCACCAAGGTCGGCCTCGTGCCGCTGCACGCCTGGCTGCCCGACGCCCACGCCGAGGGCCCGACCCCGATCTCGGCGGTCCTGTCCGGCCTGCTGCTCAACGTCGCGCTCTACGCCCTGCTGCGCTTCAAGATGCTGCTGCACGTCAACCCGCAGACCTTCGCCCCCGGCCCGCTGATGATGGCGCTCGGCCTGTTGTCGCTGATCTTCGCCGGCTACATGCTCTACCTGCGCCGCGACGTGAAGCGCTTCTTCGCCTATTCCTCGATCGAGCACATGGGCCTGATCGCCTTCGCCTTCGGCATGGGCGGACCGATCGCCAACTTCGCCGGCCTGCTGCACATGACCATGCACTCCCTGACCAAGTCGGCGATCTTCTTCGCCGTCGGCCAGATCACCCAGGTCAAGGGATCGCAGAAACTCGCCGACATCCGCGGCCTCACCGTCTCCCACCCGCTGCTCGGCTGGAGTCTGGTCGCCGGCGTGGTCGCCATCGCCGGCCTGCCGCCCTTCGGCATCTTCACCAGCGAGTTCCTGCTGGTGAGCACCACCATCACTCGCCAGCCGCTGCTGGCGGTGCCGCTGGTGCTCGGCCTCGTCGTCGCCTTCGGCGCGCTGCTGCTGCGCCTGACCGGCCTCGCCTTCGGCGATCCCGGCCCCCGCCCCGGCGGCCCGGTCGAAGCCTCGAACCTGCCGCTCGTCACCCATCTCGCCCTGGTCCTCGTCGCCGGCATCTGGCTCCCCGCCCCGCTGGTCGAGTGGTTCCAGCACGTCGCCCGCATGCTCGGTTGAGGAGGCTTCGAATGTCGCTGCGCTCGGCCCTGCTCGCCGCCAACCCGCTCCAGGGCGACTGCCGCCCCTGGCCCCGCGTCGCCGTCGACGCCGACGGCTGGCGTGCCGCCGCCCTCGGCATCGCCGCCGGTGAGGCCACCCTCTCCGCGCTGTGGGCCGAACGCGCCCGCGTCCACATGGCCCTGCTCGAGGAGGAGACCGGCGAGCTGCTCGTGCTCTCGCTCGACTGCCCCGACGGGACCTACCCCTCGGTCGGCCTCACCCATCGCCCGGCACTCCGGCTCGAGCGCGCGATCTTCGACCTGTGGGGCCTCGTCGCCGAAGGTTCACCCGACACCCGCCCCTGGATCGACTACGCCCGCTGGGGCCTGCGACACCCCCACGGCGCCGCCACCCCGGCCGCCGACGAGGTCCAGGCTTACGCCTTCCTGCCCGCCAAGGGCCCACCGATGCACCAGATCCCGGTCGGACCGGTCCACGCCGGCATCATCGAACCGGGCCATTTCCGCTTCACCGCCAACGGCGAGACCGTGGTCCGCCTCGAGGAGCGCCTCGGCTGGGTCCACAAGGGCCATCAGGCGCTGATGACCGGCGCGAGCATCGACGCCGCCGCCCGTCTCGCCGCCCGCGTCTCGGGCGACGCCACCGTCGCATGGTCGCTCGCCTTCGCCCGCGCGGTGGAGGCCGCCCTCGGCGTCGCGGTGCCGCCGCGCGCCCATCGCCTGCGCGCCCTGATGGCCGAGGTCGAGCGCCTCGCCAACCACCTCGGCGACTTCGGCGCCGTCTGCAACGACGCCGCCTTCTCCCGCATGATCAACGAGACCAGCGCCTGGCGCGAGCGCACCCTGCGCGCCGCCTCGGCCGCCTTCGGCCACCGCCTGATGATGGACCGCGTCGTGCCCGGTGGCACCACCGTCGATCTGGCCGACCCGCGCCCGCTCCTCGACCTGCTCGACGCCCTCGCCGAGGCCTTCCCCGGCCTCGTGCTCCTCTACGAGGGCACCACCTCGCTTCAGAACCGCACCGTCGGAACCGGCACGCTCGTGCCCGAGCTCGCTCGCCGCTGGGGCGCCGGCGGCCACGTCGGCCGTGCCTCCGGCCGCGTCTTCGACGCCCGCCGCCTGCCCGGCTACCAGCCCTACGACGCCCTGCGCTTCGACGTGGTCACCCGCGAGGAGGGCGACGTCGACGCCCGCGTCTGGGTCCGCATCCGCGAGATCGAGGCCTCGAGAAAGATGATCCGTCAGCTGCTCGACGGTCTCGGCCCCGGCCCACACCGCGTCGACCTGCCCGCGGTCCCCGCCGGGACCGCGCCCGAGGGCATGGCGCTCATCGAGAGCTTCCGCGGCGACGTGCTGGTGTGGCTGCGCCTCGCCGCCGACGGGACCATCGCCGCCGTCCACCTGCGCGATCCGTCGGTGTTCCAGTGGCCGCTGCTGGAGGCAGCGATCGAGGGCAACATCGTCGCCGACTTCCCGCTCTGCAACAAGTCGTTCAACTGCTCCTACTCGGGGCACGATCTGTGACCATCGGAGGAACGATGCGCAAGACCCTGCTCGGGAGCCTTCTGCGCCCCCCTCTGACCGAACGCCCGCCCGCCCCCGACGAGGCGGCGCTGGCCGAGCTCGGCCGCGCGCTCGACGCCGCCGCCCATCGCCGGCTCGGCCGCTCGCTGTCGATCCGCGAGGTCGACGCCGGCTCCTGCAACGGCTGTGAGCTGGAGATCCACGCCCTCAACAACGCGTTCTACGACTGCGAGCGCTTCGGCCTGCGCTTCGTCGCCTCGCCCCGCCACGCCGACGTGCTGATGGTCACCGGCCCGGTGACGAAGAACATGCGCGAGGCGCTGGAACGCACCTGGGCCGCGACCCCCGACCCCAAATGGGTGGTGGCGGTCGGCGACTGCGCCCGTGACGGCGGTCTGTTCAGGGAATCCTATGCCGTCGCCGGCGGCGTCGGCGCGGTGATCCCGGTCGACCTCCACGTCCCCGGCTGCCCGCCCGACCCGACCGCCCTCCTCGCCGGCCTGCTCGCCCTGCTCGAGAAGTCGGCCTGAGCGACGTCACGGACCGAGGAGACGGCGGCCCGCGACCTCGCGCCGCCTCGCGGCGACGCCGAGGGCTCCGGCCGAGCCCGGGATCTCACTGCACCTGCACCTCGATCGTCTCCGAGGTCACGGTGCCGTCGTCGTCGACCCAGCTGAACTCCAGCCTGCTCGTCTCCTCGAGCCGCAGATTGAAGGTCACGAACGGGTTGGCCGACACCGCCGTCGCCATGTCGGCGGAGAACACCTCCCTGCCGTTCGCCTTGCAGCTGAAGCGGTTGAGGATCTTGCGCGGGATGAGCTGACCGTTCTCGTCCTTGCGCAGACCCGACTCCATCGGATGATTGAGCAGGGTCTTCACCTGGAACACCTCCCCCTTCTTCACCGAGGCGGGGATCTTGATGCGCGGGCGTTCGGCCATGTTGCGTCGTCTCCGTGAGGGCGTGGTCCGGGCCGGGGCGAGATCGCCCTCAGCGTTGCGCCGGAAGGGTCTGGGTGTAGGCGAGGATGCCGGAGGCCGCCTCGCGCGGCAGCGCGATCAGGGGCGGCATCGGCTCGCCCGGATGGCCGTTGAGGATCCCGTGCAGCGCCCGCCACGGCTCGTTGACCGCGATGCGGCCGAGCGGCGGCATGGTGCGGATCGCTCGCCCGTCCGCCCCGTGGCAAGCCGCGCAGATCGTCTGATAGTGCGCGGCGTAGCGGGCCGCGTCGCCCTTGGCCTTGCGCGTGGTCCGATCGATGAACTCGCCCATGTCGAGCTGTCCGCGCGACACGAAGTTGGCCAGATCCAGCACGTCGCGCGGCGACAGGAGCCGGGCATACGCGTGGGTGGCGTCCGTGAACTTCGGCGCGATCGTGCTCGGATCGGTTCCGGCCAGTCCGTCGATCCCCTTGGCCGGAGCCCGGACCTCCGTGCCGTCGGCGCTGCCGTCGCGACCGCGATAGTCCCAGCCGTGACACTCCTTGCAGCGCCAAGTGGTGCGCGCCTGGATGCTCTTCGGCAGCACGCCCGGATAGGCCGGATGCGCGCCCTCCGGCGCCGGCTTGCCGTTCTCCTTCCACCACGTGTCGTAGAGCCGCCCGCCCCGCACGATCGAGGCGAGGAGATCTCGGGTCGGCAGTCCCTGGACATAGGCGAGAATGTCCTGAAGTACCGCCCGATCGAGCACCCGGAGCGCCGGCATGGTGCCGCCCGGATGGCCGTTGAGCAGCGTGTGCATCGCCTGCCACGGGTTCTCGCGGGCGACGTCGCCGAGCGGCCGTGCATCGACCACCCCCTGCCCGTCGTTGCCGTGGCAGTTGGCGCAGATCGTCTGCACGAACACGTTGCCGGCCGGCGGCCAGCCCTTGGAATACTGATTCTTGGGATCGATCGCCGCGTCCATCGGCACCTGCCCCTTGGCGACGAAGATCGCCAGATCGCGCAGGTCCTCGGCCGCGAGGAAGTCGCCGTAGCCGTGCGGCGGCGTGGTCAGGATCGCGACGATGTCGTCGACCTTGCCTCCGACCCGCCCCGTCAGCGCGCCCGCCGACGGGGCGTTGACCCGCGCCGCCGGTCCGCTCTTGCCGAGATAGTCCCAGCCGTGACACTCGACGCATCGCCCGGGCCGCTGCTTCGGCGCCTCCTGCGATCGCTCCGCCACCCGCAGATGATCGGTGCCGATCTCCTTGGCCCAGTCGTCGTAGAGACGACCGCCGCGCGCGATCATCCCCGCCTCTTCGTCGCCCGCCCCCCCGGCCGCTCGCCCGAGGCCGGTCCCCGCCGCGATCAGGACGACGCCGAGAACGGTGGCACGTACCCAGTTCATGTTCGCTTCCCTCTGCTGCGCGCCGATCGCCCGATCAGTCGCCCTCGTAGCCCTGGGGCAGTTCGTGGACGATGCCCTTGTGGCAGTTGATGCAGGTCTTGCCGTCCTGCATCGCCACCGGGTGCTTCAGCTTGGCCCGGCGTCCCTGCTCCTCGAGGTTCATCGATTCGAAGGCGTGGCACCCGCGGCATTCGCGCGATCCGTTCGCCTCCATCTTGGCCCACACCCGCTTGGCCATGTCGAGGCGATGCTCCTCGAACTTCTCCTTGGTGTCGATCGTCCCGAGGATGTGATGGTAGACGTCCTTGGCCGCCACGATCTTGGCCAACAGCTTCGGCCCGAAGTCCTTCGGCACGTGGCAGTCCGCGCACACGGCGCGCACGCCGGTCCGGTTCTGATAGTGGATCGTCTTCTTGTACTCGGCATAGGGCCCGTCCTGCATCTCGTGACAGGAGATGCAGAACTCCAGCGTGTTGGTCTTCGCCGAGAAGACCGTGAAGCCGCCGACGAACAGCGCCGTCGCGACCGCTCCGACGACCAACAGAACAAAGCCGCCGACCGCCTTCGTCGGCGTCAGCCATCGTTTGATGCGTGAGAACACGTGCCGCACTCCCCCGACTGCACGGACGGGGATCGCTCCCCGTCCGCTCGCCGATCTCCGATCGGGTCTCAGCCCCAGATGTCCGCGGTGATGTTGCGGAACCAGCTCTGGGCGTAGAGAACCTCGCGCTTGCGATCCTCCGCCGACGCGTCGAGCGGCGACAGACCGCCCGATCCCGCCACTTCGGCGATCGCGTTCTTCTCCGCGTCGTAGGAATAGACGCCGGCGACGGAGAAGGCGTGGTCCTCACCCGCGATCGAGTAGCAGGTGTTGACGTAGGTCGGAGTCGGAGCCGCCCCGCCCTTGAGCATGGCGACGATGGCGGCGGCCGCCACCTTCGCCTGCGAGTTCGCGGCATAGCCCGACTTGGGCATGGCCGCCGCGTCGCAGCCGTCGCCGATGACGTGGACGCCCGCGACCTTCTTCGATTCGAAGGTCGCCTTGTTGACCGGTGCCCAGTTTCCCTCGGTCAGCCCGGCGTCGAAGGCGATCTGACCCGCCTTCTGCGGTGGGATCACGTTGACCACCGCGCCCTTGATCGTGTCGAACTCGGTCGCCACGCTCATGCCGGCCACGTCGATCGCCGTGGGCTTGCCGCCCTTGGCCGCCGGAACCCAGTCGATCATGCTGTTGGCCGTGCCGAAACCGTAGAACTTCGCCCAGGCCTGCTCGAACAGCTTCTGCTTGGAGAAGGCGTCCTTGGCGTCGAGGATGATCACCTTGGACTTCGGCTTGTTGTGCTTGAAGTAGTGGGCGACCAGGCTGGCGCGCTCGTAGGGGCCGGGCGGGCAGCGGTAGGGATTGGGCGGCGCCACCATCACGAACACGCCGCCGTCGGGCATCGCCTCGAGCTGCTTGCGCAGCAGTTCGGTCTGCGCACCGGCCTTCCAGGCGTGCGGCATGGTCGCCGCCGCCTCGGCCGAATAGCCGGGCACCGCCCCCCAGGCGAAGTCGATGCCGGGCGACACCACGCAGCGATCGTAGGGGAACTTCTGCCCACCCTTGGTGGTCACCACCTTGGCCGCGCCGTCGATGCCCACCACCAGATCGTGGACCACCTTGACCCCGCGCTTGGCGAGCCCGGCATAGCCGAACTTCAGGCTCTCGAGCTTGCGCTCGCCCGACAGCACCTCGTTGCTCATGAAGCAGGTGTAGAAGTCCTGATTGGGCTCGATCAGGGTCACCTCGATCGAGGGATCGGCCATGCGGATGTACTTGGCGGCGGTCGCGCCGCCCGGGCCGCCGCCGACGACGACGACCTTGCCGCCCGCCGCGCGGGCGATGTTCGGCATGGCCAGGGAGCCGGTGAGCAGCGAGGCGGCACCGGCGGACAACAGGAATTGACGACGATCGAAATTGGTCATGGCTCTGTCCCCCGCGCTCACTTCACGCCGGCGTAGTAGTGAAGGATCGGCTGGAACGCGTCGGCTCCGCCCTGCTCCTGCACGAGCGCCTCGAACTTCGCCTTCTGACGCTTCTCCATCTCGCGCTTGCCGGAGAGGAAGTCGACGATCGAATACTGCATGTAGGGCAGATGCTGGCCCGCCAGCACGCCGACGCCGTCGCCGACCCGGCCCTCGTCCTCGTGACAGGACTCGCAGTACTTCTTGGCCAGCGCCTTGCCCGCCTTGGCCTTGGCCGCGTCGACGGTCTGGCCCGGCCGCTGGAACGGCTTGCTCTGGAAGAACTTGGCCATTGCCGCGATCTCGTCGTCGGAATAGCCCTTGGCGATGCGCGCCATCACCGTCGAGGGACGCTTGCCGGACTTGAAGTCCTTCATCGACATGACGAAGTAGTCGATCGACAGCGAGGCGATGGTCGGCGACGCCGGCCCCAGGCTCGATCCGTCCGGTCCATGGCAGCCCGCGCAGGTGCTCGCGAGCAGTTCGGCATTCCCCTCGGCCAGAGCCGCGCCGGAATACCCGGCGATGACCGTGGCCGCCGCGACTCCGAGAAGTCGGCGCAGGACGTTCGTCTTCATTGGTCTCCCCCCTTTGCGTTCGTCTTTCGACACGTCACCGCCTTCTTGGTGAGGCGGTTGAACGACGGCGATGCGCGACACGTCTCCCTTGGTCGGGGCCCCGGACGGCCGTGACCGCCGTCTCTCGCGAAACCCCTGGTTCATGCAACATCGCTTGATCTACATATGATGATATAATGCGGCATTCGTCCTCAATTTTTTTCGTTTTTTTCGAACAGAGCAGTAGAATGTCAGATCTTTACTGCATCGCAGCGAAAAATTCCGCCGCTTATTGCGGACGCACAAGCGAGACCGCACCGCAATACACGGAGGCGCGGTGACTTGACGCAGGTGCCGCGCGTGCGGCGACTCCGCTCTTCTCGACGAAGCCGAGAAGAGCGTCCGACGAACACGTGAATCCGAATTTCTCAATTCTCGCGCCCACTTCGCGTCCCCGACCCGACCGCTCGACCGCGCTCCCCGACGGAGGCACACGCGGACTCTCCCACCGAAAGTCACCTCGAGGCGCGTTTCGACCCGACTTGAATCGATTGAAGAACATCTTAATATGCCGATTTGCTGATTTCTCGCTCGGTCGACCGATGCCGGTCCGCCCGCTCCGGTCGCCGTCCGAGCCCGATTGCCGCCCGCCCGCCTCGGCCCCGCGTCGAAGGAGCGGGTGGACGACGCACACGCCCGCTTCAGACGGGCTGCGACCGCGCGGCGCCGATCGGCGCGGCGGAAGGAAGACCCCGGGGAGAGCCGATCGATGTCCGAATACACCCGCCGTCAGACGCTGACCTTCGGTGCCGCCGCCTTCTTGAGCGGCGGGCTTCTCACCGCCGCGCCGGCCTTCGCCGCCAACGACACCGCCGACGTCGTCAAGGCGTTCCTCGCCGGCAGGGAGCCGGTCAAGGGCAAGATCACCCTCGACCTGCCCGAGATCGCCGAGAACGGCAACACCGTGCCCCTAGGCGTCCTCGTCGACAGCCCGATGACCGCCCAGTCCCACGTCTCCGAGATCGTCGTGCTCGCCGAGGGCAATCCCAACAGCGCGGTCGTCAGGTTCGGGCTCACCCCCGCCTCGGGCAAGGCCGAGATCTCGGTCCGCATCCGCCTCGCCGCCACCCAGAACGTCGTCGTCCTGGCCAGGACCAGCGACGGGGCGGTCTACATGGAGAAGAAGTCGGTCAAGGTGACCGTCGCCGGCTGCGGCGGCTGATCTCCCCTCCCCCGCGCCGTCCGGGCTCGTCGCCCGCGTCGCGCTTCGCTCTTCGTTGCACATCGACGTCGCCGGGTCGCCGAACCGACCGGCGCGACCGGGAGATCGTCCTCATGGAAGCCCTGCGCGCACTCGTCACCGAACACGCCGCCGTATCGCTCGCGCTCGGAGGCCTGATCATCGGCATCGTCTTCGGCGCCGTCGTTCAACGCACCAACTTCTGCACGATGGGCTCGCTCTCCGACTGGCAGAACTTCGGCGACACCCGCCGCCTGCGCTCCTGGTGGCTCGCCACCGCCACGGCGATCGCCGGCGTCCAGATCCTGCGCGGCCTCGGCGTCGTCGATCCCACCCGATCGATGTACCTGATGCCGACCTTCGACTGGGCCGGCGCCGTCATCGGCGGCCTGCTGTTCGGCTTCGGCATGGTCTTCGCGGGCGGCTGCGCCAGCCGCAATCTCGTGCGCGCCGGCACCGGCGATCTGCGCTCGCTCCTGACCATCGTCGTGATGGCGATCACCGGCTACGTCGCCATCGGCGGCCTGCTCGGCCCCGTCCGCGTCGCCCTGTCGAGTGCCACCGCCGTCGACCTCGCCGCGCTGAGGATCCCCAATCAGGGCCTCGGCGCCGTCCTCGCCCACGTCACCGGCCTGCCGCTCGCCCGCGCCGACGCGGTCGCCGCCGTCGCCGTGGTCGCCGCGATCGCCGCCTGGTGCTTCGCCTCGCCCACCTTCCGCGCCTCGCCGATCCACGTCGTCGCCGGCCTCGGCGTCGGCGCCTGCGTCGTCGCCGGATGGGCCCTGACCGGCCTCGCCTTCGACGAACTGTCCGATGCCCCGGTCGCCCCGGGATCGCTCACCTTCGTCCGCCCCGCCGGCGACGCCCTCGAATGGATGCAGCGCTTCACCGCCTCCCGCATCCCCGGCTTCGGCGTCACCGCCGTATTCGGCACCATGCTCGGCGCCTTCCTCACCGCCGCCGTCGGCCGCCGGCTCGAACTCGCCACCTTCTACGACGTGAGCGACACCGTCCGGCATCTGTTCGGCGCGGTACTGATGGGCATCGGCGGCGTGGTCGCGCTCGGCTGCACCGTCGGTCAGGCCGTCACCGGCGCCGCAACCCTGGCGATGAGCTCGTTCCTGGTCTTCGCCGCCCTCGTCGTCGGCGGCGTCGTCGGCATGAAGGTGCTGGAGAATCTCGACTGACGCCGACGTCGACGGCGGCGAGGGGTCGACCGTCCGGACGCGTCGACCCCTCGCCCGGTGGGCGAAGATCTTCTCGGCATCGATGATCGGGGAAGAATGGTGGGCGCGACAGGGATCGAACCTGTGACCCCTTCGGTGTGAACGAAGTGCTCTCCCGCTGAGCTACGCGCCCCCGTGTGCGGAACGGGGCGATATAAGGGGGACCGGCCGACCAAGTCAAGCGCCGGTCGGCACTTTCCACCCCTCCTCGCCCGACGCCTCGGAGCCCGTCTCGAAAGTCGGCGGCGGAGGATCGGCGAGGGATTTTTCCGCCCGTCAGGAGAAGATCGATGCCGATATCGCGACGTCGGCGAAATCTTCGACACCGTGGGGGGACCTTTGCGCAATTGCCGGGACGCGTCGAAACGGCTCGTTCGTGGGCGCGG
>JBEOKB010000217.1:0-11711 GCA_040275425.1 Siculibacillus sp.
GCCAGCGCGGCGCGCGAGCTCCTCAACAAATCCGACAATGAGCGCTCCGGCGTTCCGGCGCCGCGCATCGAGCGGGCGGCGGTGTTCTCGCTGGAGGCCGGGTTCGCCCAGTGGGCGCGGCTGGTCGACGAACTCGCCGCGAAGCCCACGCGCTGAGCGCACGGCGGCGGTCGTCACCGCCGATCGGGCGAGGCGGCGGGGTGCGATCCGCCGAAGAACCGGCCCACCACGTATCGGGCGAGCCAGAGGGCGTTGGCGGCGTAGCGCGGCACCATGCGGCGCGGCTCCTGGAGCGCGCGCCAGGCCCATTCGAGACCGGTGATCTGGAAGACGCGCGGGGCGCGGGTGCGTCGGCCGGCGATGAAGTCGAGCGCGGCGCCGATGCCGAGCCACATCACGCCGTCGGCGATGTCGACCGCGGTGGCGGCGAAGAGTTCCTGCTTGGGCGCGCCGAGGGCGAGGAAGCAGATGCCCGCGCCGGAGGCGGCGATGCGGCGGGCGGCGTCGCGGGCGGCCTCGCCACGCGGGTCGAAGCCCATCGGCGGTGCCTCGATGCCGGCGACGAGGAGATCGGGAATGGTCTCGCGCATGCGGGCGACGGCGGCCTCGAGCACGTCGGTGCCGGTGCCGAAGAAATAGACCGGAACGCGGGCGAGAGCGGCGGCGCGCGACAGCGGCATCACCAGATCGGCGCCGGTGACGCGATCGACCGAGACGCCCTCGGCGCGGGCCAGCATCACCACCGGCATGCCGTCGGCGCTGACGTAGGTGGCGCGCTCGTAGGCGGCGCGGAAGTCGGGATCGACGCGGAGCTTGGTGAGGTGGTCGAGATTGATGGTGAAGACGGTGCCGCCGCGCTTCTCGCGCACGTCCGAAATCACCTTGTCGACCAGCCAGGCCTCGGTCGGCACGTTGACGCCCCAGGAATCGATCGTCACCACGGCGGGCGCGGCGGAAGCGGGCTTCGAAGAGATCGCAACTGACGACACGGTCTTCACCTCGATGATCGGGAGACGGAGTTCTTTGGAGGACACCGTCTCTATGAAGTCACCGATAGCTCTTTTCGTTCGATTTTTAAAGTCTCCACTCGTTTCTCCATTAATCACTCGCCGAAGATCACGATGGAATTGCTTCGTTTTCTGAAACCAATCGTTCATCATAAGGACGACGATTTCGAGGCGATGCGCGGCGGCGCGGTCGAGGGCGGCGGACGCGGATCGGAGAGGCTTCGTCCTCCTCCTTGTTTCGATTGACTTTTTCGCGTCTTCGACGAAAATTTTCGTGGTTTTTCCGCTTTACCCCGCCATAACCACCATTGCAGGGGTTACTTCTGATACTCTCCGGTTCCAGCGTATAACACGATCGACGAACTCTTCCGTCCACGACGACGATCTCGCGTCGCGGTCGACGTTCGCCCGGAGTCCCGATCGATGTCCTCGTTGCCCTACGACAACTCCTCGCCTCTGGCGCAAATGGTGCCGACCGGCGTTCGCGGCGGCGGCGGAATCGCGACGGCGGACGGGCGTCTCGAACATGTCGAGGCGCTGCGCGGGATCGCCTGCCTCATGGTGGTCGCCTATCACGTCGTCGGCAACAACTCCGCGCACGGGCTGCACGTCGCCGACGACACCGCCTGGGGCCATCTCACCATCGCGCTCGACACGCTGCAGATGCCGCTGTTCGCGTTCCTGGCGGGACGGGTGTTCTCGGTGCCGACCGACGACATCGGCCGGTTCGGGGCGGGGCTGGCCAAGAAGCTGATGCGGCTGGCGCTGCCGCTCCTCTCGGTGACGATCCTGCATGCGCTGGTGGTGCGCGCCACAGGCATGGGCAGGCCGGTCGGGCCGTTCGATCTGTTCCTGACGTCCTACGAGCACCTGTGGTTTCTGCAGGCGACCATCGTGCTGGTGACGGTGGCCTCGCTCGGCCGCTGGGTGACGCGCGCGCATCCGACCGCCTTCGCGGTCGGCGCGTTCGCGGTGGCGCTCGGGGTATTCCTCGCCGCGCCGATCCTGCCGTTCAACCTGTTCTCGGCGCAGCAGGCGATGTTCCTGGCGCCCTACTTCTTCCTCGGCCATCTGTTCGGGGCGACCTCGACGTCGATCGGCGGGCGGATCGAGCGGTCGTCGTCGCCGTTCGGCCGGGCCGTGCTGATCGCGGCGATCGCGGTGGCGGCGACGTGGCTGGCGAGCACGGCGCCGTTGCGGCCGTTGACGCCGCAGGTGCTGCAGTCGGTGGCCGCCTTCGCGCTGGCCGCGGCGACGGCGGTGGCGGCGATGATCCTGCGTCCGCGCGGGGCGCTGCTCGAGGAGCTGGGGGCGCGGTCCTACACCATCTACCTGTTCCACATCTTCTTCACCGCGCCGACCCGCATGGTCGTCCTGAAGATCTGGCCCGAAGCGCCGACGGTGGTGCTGTTCGTCGCGGCCGCGACCGTGGGCGTGGCGGTGCCGTGGTTCCTGCACGACGTCGTGCGGCGCGGACGCCTCAGCTCCCTGCTCCTGCTCGGCCTGCCGCCGCGGACGAGGCGGGACCCGGTCGGGGAGCGTTCGACATGAGCCATGTCGCCGCCATGCCCTACCACGTCTCCCATCCGGCCGCGGTTCAGCCGCGGTTCGGCGTGCGCGTCGCCACCTTCGCCACGGTGGTGATGGTGGTGGCGGTGATGTGCGTCTCCAACATGCTGTTGATCGCGGTGGGCGTGCCCTACGCATCGACCGGCGGATCGTTCCTCACCAAGATCCATCCGGCGACCTATCTGGCCCTCGTCACCGTGCTGATCTGGGCGAGCGCGCTCGGGGGCGGCCGGTTCCTGGCGCGCACGGCGATCGGGCACACCGGCGTGGTGGCGATGGTCGGCGGCATCGTGCTGCTGCTGTTCCATGCCGGGGCGATCGTCAAACTGTCGCTGTCGCCGGTGATCGACACGTTCATCCTGCCGCTGTTCCTGTTCATGGCGCTGATCAACATCGACGAGCGGACGCGGACGCGGCTGGAGACGCTGGTTCACGTGATCCTGGTGGTCAACGCCCTGATCGGCGTGTTCGAATACGGCAGCGGGCGACGACTGGTGCCGATGTACGACACCGACGGCACGGTGATGTCCTACGACTGGCGCGCGACCGCGCTGTTCGGCCATCCGCTCGCCAACGCCTTCCTGAACGGCAGCTACTTCGTGGCGCTGGCGCTGGGGGCGACGCCGCGCATCAACCCGACGCTGCGATTCGCGCTGATGGGCCTGTCGGCACTGGCGATGATCGCCTTCGGCGGACGAACGGCGATGGTGATCGGACTGGCGATGGGCGGATTCTTCGCCGGGCTGGCCGGGGTGAAGATGCTGGCGGGCAAGACCTTCCGCCTGCGCTACGCCATTCTCGGCGTGGCGCTGGCCGCGCTCGGCGCGGTGTTCGTGGTGGTGTTCATCGACAGCGGCGGCGCCGACCGCTTCCTGCAGCGCTTCAGCGAAGACCACGGCTCGGCGCAGACGCGCGTGTCGATGTTCCGCATCTTCGGCGCGCTGACGTGGGAGCAGTTCCTGCTGTGGCCCGACGGCGACCTGATCTTCCAGGCGCAGCGCGAGTACAGTCTGCGCATCGGCGTGGAGAGCGCGCCGGTCGGCTTCGTCGCCAACTACGGACTGATCGTCACCATCGTCTTCTTCGCGGCGCTGGCGGCGTTCATGAACGAACTGGTCAAGGAGACCGGGCCGAAGACGTGGTGGTCGGTGCTCTATTTCGTGGTGATCATGTCGGCGTCGATCGGCATCGCCGCCAAGACCACCGGGTTCGCGGTCTGGCTCGCGATCCACTATCTGATCATGCCGCGCCGGCCGTCACGCCCGTCGTCGTGACGGTTTCGCGCGCGCTCGGCGAGCTTGCGCCGGGCGACCGGGCGTAAGACGCTGACACACCCGTCGATTCGCCCCAGGGCGCGACCCCGAGACCCCCGATCGCCGCCGAGGCCGTTCGCCGCAATGCTCCGACAGACTCTCCTCTACATGCCCGCCCAGTTGCTCGGGCCTCTGGCGATGTTCGTGGCGGCGGTGGTGTGGACCCATCTGCTCGACACCTCGACCTACGGCGCGGTCTCCTACGTTCTGGCGATGCAGGAACTGATCTACATGCCGACCATCGCGTGGTGGTCGCTGTTCGCGCTGCGCTATCGCGCGTCGGCCGACGACGAGCGGCGCGGGCGGCTGACGGCGAGCGACAACGCGGTGGTGTTCGGCGGGGCGGCGATACAGGTCCTGGCGACGATGCCGCTGCTCGCCTTCATCGGCGTCGAGCCGACGCCCGGGCTCATGGCGGCGTCGGCGGTGCTGTTCGTCACGCGCTCGCTGCTCAGCCACTATTGCGAGATCGCCCGCACCGAGGAGGCGATCGGCACCTATACCGTCGCCCAGCTCGCCGGACCGTTGGCGGGGACCCTGGCCTCGTTCGCCGGGGTGACGCTGTTCGGCGCCTCGACCACGGCGGCGCTGGCGGGCATCGCGGCGGCGCAGACGCTCGGGCTCGCCTGGACCATGTTCCGACTGAGAATCCGCCCGAGGGTCCGCCTGCCGGACCGGGCGATCGTGCGGGAGGCGCTGCTCTACGGCGGGGCGATCATCCTGGCGTCGCTGTGCGGCTGGGTGTCGACCAACGGCATCCGCTCGGTGGTCGAGCACATCGGCGGCACCGAGGCGCTCGGCCTGATCTCGGTCGGCTGGGGGCTGGGGCTCAGGGTGTCGTCGGTGGCGGCGATGCTGTTGACGGCGGCGGCGTTCCCGATCGCGGTCCGGCTCTACGAGAGCGGCGACGAGACGGGCGCGCTGCATCAACTCTCGCTCAACGGCGCGATGCTGTTCGGTCTGCTGGCGCCGACCACGGTCGGGGTGACGATGGTGGCGCGACCCCTGGTCGATCTGATGATCGCCGAGCCGTTCCGCGCCGCGACCATCGCGGTGCTGCCGCTGGCGGTGCTGGCCGGGGCGGTGCGCAATCAGCGCACCCATCACTTCGATCAGATCTTCCTGCTGCGCGAGAAGACCAGACTGTTCATACCGCTCAACCTGCTCGAGGCGGGGGCGACGGTGGTGGGGGCGCTCATCGGCATGCGGCTCGGCGGCGACGGCATCTCGGCGCTGGTCGGGGCGACGCTCGGCTGTCTCTCCGGCACGGCGATCGGCGCGATCGTGACCGCCGTCGTGGCGATCGTCTCGCTCGGGCTCAGGCCGATGTGGGGGGCGTGGGCGCGCATCCTGCTCGCCTGCGCCGCGATGGCGGGCGTGCTCGCCGCGGTGACCTGGCCGGAGACGATCCCGGGTCTGGCGGCGGAGATCGCCGTGGGCGCGTCGGTCTACGCGCTGTCGATCGTGGTGCTGTTTCCGGAGATCGCCCGGCTGATCCGGGCGAAATTCCTGCTCCGCGTTTCGTGAGGGGCACCGAGGCGCGGCCTCGTGTTAGAGGTCGATCGACGATCGCGCGGCGAGGGGCCGGGGCGATCGGACGGGACGGGACGGCGACATGAGCGCAGACGACGAGGCCTCGGCGGGACGGGCGGCATTCCGCCACCGCGACTTCCGCCTCTATTTCGGCGCCCGTTTCCTGGCGGGGCTGGCGATCCAGGCCTACGACGTCGGCATCGGCTGGTTCGTCTACGACATCACCCGCTCGGCCTGGGCGCTCGGGCTGGTCGGCCTGTCGGTGTTCCTGCCCAACCTCCTGTTCGCGCTGGTCACCGGAGAGGTGGCCGATCGGTTCGATCGACGGCGGATCGCCGCCTTGGCGCATGCGACGATGGCGATCGCGGCGGCGGGCGTGCTCGTCTGCGTCGTCGTCGGCATCACGACGCCGGTGCCGATCTACGCCTTCGCGGCGCTGCTCGGGACGGCGCGGGCGTTCGGCATGCCGGCGTCGCAGGCGCTGCTGCCGAGCCTGGTGCCGAAGGAGACCTTCTCCAACGCCGTCGCCTGGGCCTCGACGGCGTGGCAGACCTCGACCATCGCCGGGCCGGCGCTGGGCGGCCTGCTCTACGCGCTCGGGCCGAAGGTCGTGTTCGTGTTCGCCTTCGTGGCCTTCGCGGTCGCCTCGGCCGCGGTGTTCCGGATCGTGCCGCGCCCGGTGGCGGGCACGCGCGAGAAGCCGTCGGTCGACACGGTGCTGGCGGGCATCCGCTTCATCCGCTCGCGCCCGGCGCTGCTCGGGGCGATCTCGCTCGATCTGTTCGCGGTGCTGCTCGGGGGGGCGACGGCGCTCCTGCCGATCTACGCGCGCGACATCCTGATGACCGGGCCGTGGGGGCTCGGGCTGCTGCGCTCGGCCCCGGCGGTGGGGGCGGCGGCGACGGCCTTCGTGCTGGCGCATCGGCCGCTGACCCGCAACTCGGGCAAGTGGATGTTCGCGGCGGTCGGACTGTTCGGACTGGCGACGATCGGCTTCGGCCTGTCGACCTCGCTGCCGTTGTCGCTCGCCTTCCTGACGGTGCTCGGCGCCTCGGACATGGTCTCCGTGTTCGTGCGGCTGACGCTCGTCCAGCACGACACGCCCGACGAGATGCGCGGGCGGGTGTCGGCGGTCAATTCGGTGTTCATCGGCGCGTCCAACGAGCTGGGCGAATTCGAATCCGGCGCGCTCGCCGCGCTGGTCGGGGCGGTCGGGGCGGTGGTGATCGGCGGGGTGGGCACGCTGATCGTCGCGGTTCTGTGGGCGAAGCTCTTCCCCGATCTCTTCCGACGCGACAGACTGACCGACTGAAGGCGCGCGGCGAGCGCGACGAGGAGACCCCCGCGATGGGCGGCATGGACGTATCGCAACTGGCGTTTCTGGCGGGCGTGCTGCTCGCGGCGGGCGTCGTGTCGGGGCTGCTCGCCGGGCTGTTCGGGGTGGGCGGCGGCGCGGTGATGGTGCCGGTGCTCTACCAACTGTTCGACGTGATCGGCGTGCCGGCGGACCTCAAGATGCAGCTGGCGATCGGCACCTCGCTGGCGGTGATCATCCCGACGTCGATCCGCTCGTTCCTGGCGCATCGGGCGCGCGGGGCGGTCGACGAGGTGCTTCTGCGCGCCTGGGCGATCCCGGTGGTGGTCGGCGTGATCGTGGGCGCCTGGACGGCGTCGTTCGCGCCGTCGGCGGTGTTCAAACTGGTGTTCGTGTTCGTGGCGTGGGCGACGGCGCTGAAGCTGGCGCTCGGGCGCAATTCGTGGAGCCTCGCCGACGACGTCCCGCGCGAGCCGGGGCGGGCGATCATCGGCGTCGTCACCGGGCTTCTGTCGGCCCTGATGGGGATCGGCGGCGGGTCGATCGTCAATCTGGTGATGAGCTTCTGCAATCGGCCGATCCATCAGGCGGTCGCCACCGCCTCGGGCATCGGCGTGCTGATCTCGATCCCCGGCGCGATCGGCTACATGTGGGCGGGGTGGGCGCGGATGGCCGAACTGCCGGCGCTGTCGATCGGCTTCGTCAGCCTGATCGGCGCGGCGCTGATCATGCCGACCAGCGTGTGGGTGGCGCCGATCGGGGCGCGGCTCGCCCATCGCCTGCCCAAGCGCAAGTTGGAGCTGGCCTTCGCGGCGTTCCTGACGCTGATGGGCCTGCGCTTCCTCGTCTCGCTCCTGTGAGGTGGTCATGAACGTCCCTCCCCTGGTTTTCGATCGCACCTTCGACCCGCGTCACGGCGAAGCGGTGCGGCTGTCCGATCTGGTGCGGCGGGTGGTGGCCGAGAACCCCGGCCCGTTCACCTTCCACGGCACCAACACCCATCTGATCGGCGAGCGGGAGCTGGCGGTGATCGATCCGGGGCCGGACGACGAGGCGCACGTGGCGGCGATCCTGGCGGCGGCGGGCGGTGCCGCCATCACCGCGATCCTGGTGACCCACACCCACCGCGACCATTCGCCGGCGGCACGGCGCCTCGCCGCGCTGACCGGGGCCACCGTCTACGGCGAGGGACCTCATCGCGCCGCGCGGGCGCTCGATCTCGGCGAAATCAACCCGCTCGACGCCTCGGCGGACTCTGAATTTCGGCCCGACGTCGTGCTCGGCGACGGCGACGCGGTGACCGGCGAGGGCTGGCGCCTCGAGGCGCTGGCGACGCCCGGCCACACCGCCAATCACCTGTGCTTCGCGCTGGCGGCGGAGAACACGCTGTTCACCGGCGATCACGTCATGGGCTGGTCGACCTCGATCGTGGCGCCGCCGGACGGATCGATGGCCGACTACATGGCCTCGCTGCGGGCGTTGCGGGCGCGCGACGATCGGCGGCTGATCCCGGCGCACGGCAACCCGATCGACGATCCGGCGCCGTTTCTCGCCGGGCTGGAGGCGCACCGACTGGGGCGGGAGCAGGCGGTGCTCGATCGGCTGGCGGCGGGCGAGGAGACCATCGGCGAGATGGTCGCGACCATCTACGCCGACGTCGATCGGCGCCTGCACGGGGCGGCGGCGCTGTCGCTGCTGGCGCACGTGGAGGATCTCACCGCGCGCGGGATCGTCGCCTGCGCGGGCGCGCCGTCGCTGGGCGCGCGCTATCGGCTCGAGCGGGGTTGATCAGGGACTGATCAGCGGCCGTAGGTCTCTGTCACGGCCTTGTCGAGATCGTCGAGGAAGGCGCGGATGCGGCGGGCGCCGCGACCGAGATCGTGATCGCCCCAGCGGATCGACGAGCGCATGTCGATGCGGGCGCCGCTCGGCTCGGGCAGGATGCGGATCACCACGTCATCGGCGAGGCCGAGAATCGGCGAGCGGGCGATCGCCTCGATGCGGCCGCGATCGCCGTCGCCGCGCGGCGGGGCGAGGTCGGTGATGGTCCAGCCTTCGGCCTCGACCCGGCGACGGGTGACCGCGAAGAGGAGATCGGAGCCGACCGAGAAGCGGCGCGGGGCGAGATCGGGGGTGAGGGCGCGGACGCGGGTGCGCTCGTCCACGTCCGGGGCGGTCGGCGAATTGGCGCGGCCGACGCGGGCGAAGGCGGCGGCGCGGAACAGCGGCGGATCGACAGCGTCGGTGGCGACGTCGACCAGGCGGGGGTGCGAGGCCCACAGCAGCGCCAGACCGGCGGCGGGGGCGAGCGCCAGCGTCGCCCAGATCATGCCGAACACCGCGTTGCGGGCGCCGAGGCGGCCGTCGTGCCAGATCAGGGCAGCGGCGGCGGCGCCGAGCACCAGCGCCACGGCGGCGAAGGCGACCGCGACGGCGCCGAGCACCAGGGCCTGATCCGGGCTCATCTGGTCGAGCCGCAGGCCGACGAGCACGATCACCACCAGCGGCACGGCGAAGGCACCGAGGGCGCGGCTCCAACCGGCGATGCGGGATCTGCGCTGGAGGGGACGATGGATCATGGGGCCCGGTCGCTGACGAAGGACGGGATTCGCCGCCCCTTTGCCCTCTCCGTCTAGCACGAGGCGGGCGGGCTCGGGAGGGGCGACGCGCGGCGATCGGGGGACGGGTCGACCGAGACGCGTTTGACCGAGACGGGGCAACCGAGCTATCGAGACCGCCGAGATCCACCGCCCGCGACGACGGCGTCGACCAGGGGCGAGCGAACCGGGACCACAGCCATGACCGACGCGACCGAGACCCCCGCCACCGAAGCCACCGAGACCGAAGCGACGGCGATCGCCGTTCCGGATCGGCTGTCGATCGATCCGCGCAGCCCCTTCTTCGACGCCGACGTGCTGCGCGCGGGCATCGGCGTACGCTTCAAGGGCGTGGAGAAGTTCAACGTCGAGGAATACTGCGTGTCCGAGGGCTGGATCCGCGTGCCGGCGGGCAAGTCGGTCGACCGCTACGGCCGCCCGCTGACGCTCAAGCTGTCGGGCGAAGTCGAGGTGTGGGTCAAGGGCTGAGGTCCGCGCGGCGGGACGGCCGCGTGACGAGCCCCGACCGGGTTCGCGCCGCCACGACGGGCCGAGACGCCGACACGAGGTCGCCGCCGGCGACGCCCTGAACGAGAAACGAGCGCGGGAGGGTTCCCGCGCTCGTTTCGTTTCGGGGCTCGCGGAAGGGGGCCGCGCGGCGGCGAGGGCGATGCACCCTCGCGCGCCCACGGGACCCGCCCGGGATCACTCCTCGTCGTCGCCACCACCGTCGTCGTCGCCGGAGTCGTCGTCGCCTCCGTCGTCGTCCTCGGCGTCGTCCTCGGCGTCGTCGTCCTCCGACTCGTCTTCGTCGTCGGCGTCGTCGTCGGCGTCGTCCTCAGAGTCGTCTTCGTCCGAATCGTCGTCGCTCTCCTCATCCTCCTCGGAGTCGTCGCCGTCTTCCTCGGTGTCGTCGTCGTCTTCTTCGCCGTCGTCGTCGTCGGACTCTTCGTCCTCTTCGCCTTCGCCGTCTTCGGAATCGTCGTCCTCGTCCGATTCGTCCTCGTCGCCGTCCTCAGAGTCGTCGTCGCCTTCGTCGGACTCCTCTTCGTCGTCGTCCTCGGACTCGTCTTCGTCTTCGTCTTCGTCTTCGTCTTCGTCTTCTTCGTCTTCCTCGTCGTCTTCCTCGTCGTCGTCCGCGGACTCGTCGTCTTCCTCGTCGTCGGACTCGTCCTCGTCTTCCGAGTCGTCTTCGTCGGAGTCCTCGTCCTCGGCGACGTCGTCCTCGATCTCCTCGACCTCCTCGGACTCGTCGGTCTCGGTGATCTCGGTCGTCTCGGTCGTCTCGGTGATCTCCGTCGTCTCGGTCACTTCGGTCGAGAGGAAGGTCTGGAGATCGAAGGTCTCGAGGCGATCCCACTGGGCGGTCTCGATCCAAGAGACGTATTCGCCGAAGTCGGCGGTGATCACGTCGTTGTAGGGGCTACGGATGTCGGCGAACAGATCGATCACGACCGAGGCATAGTCGGCGATGGTGTAGGTGGTGATCGCGAAGTCGACGCCCTTGCCGTCGTTGGTGACGGGATCCGTGGTGTTGGACCACAGATCACGCGGCGGCGGGGCGGGCACCTTCGGCACGAACACCCAACAGTCGCCGTCGTTGAACTTGGGGTTCAGGACGTAGTCGTAGGGCATGTAGCAATAGCCCTTGTCGCCCCAGTCCGGCCCCCACGAGTTGCGCACGATGAACACCTTCTCGGCGTCGGAATAGCCGACGGCGAGCATGGCGTGGCCGGCGTGGTCGGCGCGGGAGAGATCTTCCGGCGAGGGCATCGGCACGACGCCGCCGCGCTCCGAGGCCTCGTCGAAGGAATTGAACAGGGCAATGCCGAAGACGATCGGCTTGCCTTCCGCCAGCGCCTGACGCCAAGCGTCCAGCGTCAGGGGGACCTGCTCCATGTCCTTGACGCGATTGGCGACACCGGCCTTGTAGGCCTCGGCGCCGGGCTTCTGGACGACCAGCTTCTCCTTGAAGGGCCAGGTCGGCTCGGGGCAGGCGCCGAACTTGGAGAGCCCCTCCATCGCCAGCTGGATGTAGCTGCCGTCGTCCTTGTCCTGCGAGCCGTCGCGCCAGCGGGCATTGTAGTAGACGAACAGGCGGCTGACGTCCTCGTCGCGCTTGGTCGAGGCCTTGATCCAGTACTCGTAGGCCCCGGCGACGGCGTTGGCGACGCAGGAGTTGGTGTCGCCCTGGTTTTCGATCGGCGTCATCATCGAGCGCAGATCGACCTTCGTCGGCAGCTTCGAATATTTGACCAGGATGCCGGGTTGATAGGGCGCGGCACCGGGCTTGGCGGCCATGGCGCGATAGCCGGAGGTGTGCCCGGCCGGGCCGCCCGAGGAGCCGAGCGGGCGGCGGGCGCCCTCCTCGGCCGGA
>JBEOKB010000218.1:0-20078 GCA_040275425.1 Siculibacillus sp.
GCGGGTGGCGCGGGCGCCGACGGTCCGGTGCCGGTGCTGGTGGCGCGGGCGACGCGCGAGGACGTCGACCTCCACGTCGAGGGGATCGGAACGGTCCAGGCCGACGCGACGGTGACGGTCAGGGCGCAGGTCGAAGGCCGACTGACGGAGCTGCGGTTCCGCGACGGGCAGGAGGTCCGGGCCGGGGAGGTGCTGGCGACGATCGATCCGGCGACCTATCGGGCGGTGCACGATCAGGCGGTGGCCAGGCGAGACCAGAACGAGGCGGAACTGAAGAACGCGCGCGCCGATCTCGAGCGCTACGAGCGGCTGGCGAAGTCGGAATCGGGCTCGCGCCAGCAGGCCGACACCCAGCGGGCGACGGTGGCCAAGCTCGAGGCGCAGCTGCGCATCGACCAGGGCGTGATCGACGCGGCGCGGATCGATCTCGACAACACCACCATTCGCGCGCCGATCTCCGGGCGCACGGGCATCCGCACCGTCGACGTCGGCAATCTGGTGCGTGCCTCCGACGCGTCCGGGCTGGTGACGATCGCGCGGCTGCAGCCGATCGTGGTGTCGTTCACGGTGCCGCAGCAGCGGCTCGCCGCGCTGCTCTCGGCGGAGGCGCGCGGGGCGGTGCCGGTCGAGGTGCTCGACGGGGAGAAGCGCGCGGTGGTCGATCGCGGCGTGGTGTCGGTGATCGACAATCTGGTCGACGCCACCACCGGCACGGTCCGGGTCAAGGCGAGCCTGCCCAACGCCGAGCGACGATTGTGGCCGGGCCAGTTCGTCGACGTGCGGGTCAAGGTCGGCGTGCTCGAGGGCGCGCTGGTGGTGCCGAGCGCGGCGGTGCAGCGATCGGCCGACGGCACCTTCGTGTTCGTGCTCGGCGAAGGCGACAAGGCGGGGCGGCGCGCGGTCGCGGTGACGCGGCAGGACGATCGCCGCGCGGTGATCGCCTCCGGCCTCGAGCCGGGCGATCGTGTGATCACCACCGGCTTCACCCGTCTGACCGACGGCGCGGTGGTCAAGGCGAGCGAGGACGGGCGTCCCCAGGCCGCCGGACCCGGCGCGGGCACCGGTGAGGGTTCGGGCGGCGGGCCGCGGCCATGAGCGTTTCGAGCCCCTTCATCGCGCGACCGATCGCGACGTCGCTGCTGGCGGCGGCGGTGCTGGTGGTGGGGGTGCTCGGCTTTCGCCAGTTGCCGGTGTCGTCGCTGCCGCAGGTCGACTTCCCGACCATCGAGATCACCACGCGGCTGCCGGGCGCGGAGCCGCGCACGATCGGGGCGGTGGTGACGGCGCCGCTCGAGCGGCAGTTCGGGCAGATCCCGTCGCTCTCGGCGATGTCGTCGGAGAGCTCCTACGGCCTGTCGCGGGTGACGCTGCAGTTCAATCTCGACCGCGACATCGACGCGGCGGCGCAGGACGTGCAGTCGGCGATCAACGCCGCCGCCGCGACCCTGCCGACGGGGCTGCCCTATCCACCGGTCTATTCCAAGGTCAATCCGGCCGACACGCCGATCCTGACGCTGGCGCTGACCGGCGAGGAGGCGTCGCTCAGGACGCTGTCGGATCTCGCCGACACGCTGATCTCGCCGCGCCTGTCGGAGGTCTCGGGCGTCGGGCGGGTGTCGGTGGCGGGCGGGGTGCGGCCGGCGCTGCGCGTCCGCGCCGATCTCCTGCGGCTCGCCTCCTACGGGCTCGGGCTCGAGGACCTGCGGAGCGCGATCGTCGGCACCAACGTCGCGGGGTCGAAGGGTTCGCTCGACGGGGCGCGGCAGGCGTGGGCGATCGGCGCCAACGACCAGATCCCCACGGCGGAGGGGTTCGAGCGGGTGGTGGTGGCGCGGCGCAACGGCGTCGCGGTGCTGGTGTCGGACGTGGCGAGCGTCGAGGAGGGGCTGGAGGATCGCTTCGTCGGCGGTTGGTACAAGTCGAGGCGGGCGGTGATCCTCGACATTCAGAAGCAGCCGGGCGCCAACATCGTCGAGACGGTCGCGCGGCTGATGCGGGAGGTGCCGCGGCTGGCGCGCTCGATGCCGGCGGGCGTGCGGCTCGAGGTGGTGCACGATCGCACCGACACGATCCGTGCCTCGATCGCCGACGTGGAATTCACGCTGGTGCTGTCGGCGGTGCTGGTGGTGCTGGTGGTGTTCCTGTTCCTGCGCTCGGTCAGGGCGACGATCATCGCCGGGGTGACGCTGCCGCTCTCGATCGTCGCGACCTTCGCGGTGATGTGGGCGGCCGGGTTCAGTCTCGACAATCTGTCGCTGATGGCGCTGACGATCGGCACCGGCTTCGTGGTCGACGACGCGATCGTGATGATCGAGAACATCGTGCGGCGGCGCGACGAGGGGCTCTCGGCGATGGAGGCGGCGCGCGAGGGCGCGGGCGAGATCGGCTTCACGGTGATCTCGCTGACGCTGTCCTTGATCGCGGTGTTCATCCCACTCCTGTTCATGACCGGTCTCGTCGGGCGGATGTTCCGCGAGTTCGCGCTGACGCTGTCGATGGCGGTGGTGGTGTCGGCGGTGGTGTCGCTGACGCTGACGCCGATGATGTGCGCGCGCCTGCTCGGGCGCGAGGACGCCGCCGCGCCGGGCTCGGTGCTCGGGCGGATCTCGGCGGCGTTCGAGCGACCGATCGAGGCGATGGCGCGCGGCTACGCCTCGACGCTCGAATGGGCGCTGGCGCACGGGCGGCTGGTGCTGGGGGTGACGGTGGCGAGCCTCGTCGCCACCGGCTGGCTCTACGTGGCGAGCCCGAAGGGGTTCCTGCCGGTGCAGGACACCGGCCTCGTCTCGGTGGTGCTCGAGGGGGCGGCGCCGTCGTCCTTCGCCGAGATGACCCGGCTGCAGAGCGAGGTGACGAAGGCGTTCGAGAGCGATCCGGACGTCGCCGGGGTGGTCTCGGTGCTGGGCATCGGCGCTCTCAACGCGACCGGCAACACCGCGCGCATGACCATCGATCTGAAGCCGCGCGAGACCGGGCGGTCGAGCGCGGCGGAGATCGCGGAGCGGCTCAGGCGGCTCGGCGAGACGGTGCCGGGCGCGCGGGTGCACGCCCAGCCGGTGCAGGACGTGCGGATCGGCACGCGGGCGAGCCGGTCGCAGTATCAGTACACGCTGACCGGCACCGACGTCGGCGCGGTCGGGCGCGAGGCGGAGCGGCTGGTGGCGGCGATGGGCGCGCGACCGGAGTTCGCCAACGTCACGCTGGAGACGCGCGAGGACGGGCTGGCGGCGCACGTCGAGATCGACCGCGAGCGGGCGGGGCGGCTCGGGGTCAGCGTGCAGTCGATCGACGACGCCATCTCCAACGCCTTCTCGCAGCGGCGGATCTCGACCATCTACGCCCAGTCGAACCAGTATCGGGTGATCCTGGAGGCGGCGGTCGACGCGCGCGTCGACGCTTCGATCCTGGAGCGGCTGTTCGTGCCGGCGAGCGGGGGCGCGCAGGTGCCGCTGGCGGCGTTCGCGCGGGTGGTGCGCACCACCGCGCCGTTGACGGTGGCGCGCGAGGACCAGTTCCCGGCGGCGACGGTGTCGTTCGACGCGGCGGCGGGAGCCTCGCTCGACGCCTGTCTGGGGGCGATCGAGGCGATCCGGGCGGCGGCGCCGGCGAGCGGGGTCGGCGGGCGGGCGGATGCCGACGCGGCCGAGTTCGCGCGCGCGCTCGCTTCGCAGCCGTGGCTGATCCTGGCGGCGGTGGCGACGATCTACGTGGTGCTCGGCGTGCTCTACGAGAGCTTCGCCCATCCGTTCACGATCCTGACCACGCTGCCGTCGGCGGGCGTCGGCGCGCTGATCGCGCTGCGTCTGACCGGGCTCGAGCTGTCGCTGGTCGCGCTGATCGGCATCGTCCTCCTGATGGGCATCGTCAAGAAGAACGCGATCATGATGATCGACTTCGCGATCGTGGCGGAGCGGGTGCGCGGGCTCACGCCGCGCGCGGCGATCGTGGAGGCGTGCGCCTTGCGCTTCCGGCCGATCATGATGACGACGCTGGCGGCGTTGTTCGGCGCGGTGCCGTTGGCGCTGGCGCAGGGCACGGGGTCGGAGCTGCGCATCCCGCTCGGGGTGACGATCATCGGTGGGCTGGTGCTGTCGCAGCTGCTGACGCTCTACACCACGCCGGTGATCTATCTGGCGGTGGAACGGCTGTCGGCGCGGCTGCGTGGCGGCGCGGGCCGTGACGGCGCGGCGGTCGGCGGCGGGAAGGGGGCGGGATGATCGACGTCTCCGGCCCCTTCGTGCGTCGACCGGTCGGGACGATCCTGCTGGCGCTCGGGCTGGTGGCGATCGGCATCGTCGCCTGGTTCGAACTGCCGGTGGCGAGCCTGCCGGCGGTCGACCTGCCGACGATCCGGGTGCAGGTCAATCGGCCGGGCGCCGATCCGGCGACGATGGCGGCGAGCGTGGCCGCGCCGCTCGAACGGCAGCTGGCGACGATCGCCGGGGTGAGCGAGCTGACGTCGTCGTCGACGCTGGGGGCGACCGGCATCACGGTGCAGTTCGATCCCTCGCGCAAGGTCGACAAGGCGGCGCGCGACGTGCAGGCGGCGATCAACGCCGCTTCGACCGATCTGCCGAGCGATCTCAACGCCGCGCCGACGCTGCGCAAGATGAACCCGTCGGCGATGCCGGTGCTGATCCTGGCGCTGACGTCGAAGACGATGAGCGTGCCGGAGATCTACGACGTCGCCGATTCGGTGATCGTGCAGTCGATCTCGCAGGTGGAGGGCGTCGCCGACGTCACGGTGGCGGGCGGCGAGCAGCCGGCGGTGCGCATCCGGCTCGACACCGACCGGATGGCGGCGGCGGGCATCGGGCTCGAGGAGGTGCGCAAGGCGATCGCCTGGGCCAACGTGCGCGGGGCGCTCGGGGCGATCGAGGGGGCGGGCACGGTCGAGATGATCACCGCCGACGACGCTCTGGCGACGCCGGAGGCGTTCGGGGCGGTGGTGGTGAAGGCGCGCGGCGATGCGCTGGTGCGGCTCGCCGACATCGCCGAGGTGTCGCTCGGGGTGCGCAACACCCGCTCGGTCGGTTGGTACGGCGCCGAGCCGTCGGTGCTGCTGTTCATCACCAAGCAGGTCGACGCCAACGTCATCGCCACGGTCGATCGGGTGCGGGCGCTGATCCCGGAGCTGCGCCGCCGGGTTCCCGCCTCGCTCGAATTCTCGGTGGTCAACGACCGCACCATCACCATCCGAGCAGGGGTGGCCGACACGCTGAAGACGCTGGTGATCTCGGTGTTGCTGGTGATGGCGGTGGTGGTGGTGTTCCTGGGACGGGCGACGCCGACGATCGCGGCGGGGGTGACGGTGCCGCTGTCGCTCGCGGGAACCTTCGCGGCGATGTGGGTGGCCGGATTCTCGATCGACAATCTGTCGCTGATGGCGCTGACGATCGCGGTCGGTTTCGTGGTCGACGACGCGATCGTGATGATCGAGGCGATCCATCGACGGCGGGCGGAGGGGTTCGCGCCCTTCGACGCGGCGATCGACGGGGCGCGGCGGATCGCCTTCACGGTGGTGGCGATCGGACTGTCGCTGATCGCCGCCTTCATCCCGCTGATGTTCACCGGCGGGGTGGTCGGGCTGTTCTTCGCCGAGTTCTCCTTCACCATGACCTTCGCGATCCTGGTGTCGACGGTGGTGTCGCTGACGGTGACGCCGATGATCTGCGGTCGGTTCACGACCGAAGGGCCGCCCAATCGGCTGGAACGCTTCGCCGACGCGGTGATCGCGCGGGCGGTGCGGCTCTACGAAGGGTCGCTGAGGGCCTCGATGCGGCACCCCTGGGCGATGCTGGCGCTGGCGACGAGCACGGTCGGCCTGACGGTGTGGCTGGGGACGAGCCTGCCGAAGGGGTTCGTGCCGCAGGACGACACCAGGCTGGTGTTCGGCTTCACCGAGGCGGCGTCGGAGGTGTCGTTTCCCTCGATGATGGCGCTGCAGCGGCGGGCGACCGACATCGTCATGGCCGATCCGATGGTGCGCGGCGTGGCGTCGTCGGTGGCGGGCGGACCGGGCGCGCAGGTCAATCAGGGCCGGATGTTCCTGTCGCTGAAGACGGAGAAGGAGGGCGGCGAGCCGTCGCGAGTGGTGATCCAGCGGCTGCGCAAGGCGCTGGCCGGGCTCTCGGACATTCGAGTCTTCCTCAATCCGATGCAGGACATCCATCTCGGCGCGCGGTCGGGCAAGTCGCCCTATCAGTTCACGTTGTGGAACCCGGATCTCGACGAGCTGGTGACGTGGACGCCGAAGGTGGTGGCGGCGCTGAAGGCGCTGCCTGAGATCGTCGACGTCTCGGCCGACCGGCAGGCGCCGGGGCTGGAGGCGCGGGTGGTGATCGACCGGGTGGCGGCGGCGCGGCTGGGCGTCTCGGTGCGCGACGTCGATTCCGCCCTGTCCAACGCCTTCGCGCAGCGGCAGATCTCGACGATCTACGGCACGCGCAACCAGTACAAGGTGGTGCTGGAGATCGATCCGGCGCGCTCGCGCGAGCCCGACGACGTGTCGAACCTGTGGGTGGCGGCGGCGGACGGAACGCAGGTGCCGCTGTCGGCGGTGGCGCGGATCGAGCGCCACACCTCGCCGCTCGGGGTCAATCACCAGAACGGGTTCCCGGCGGTGACGGTGACCTTCGACGTGGCGCCCGGGGCGACGCTCGACGCGGCGACGGCCAAGGTCAGGGCGGCCTTCGCCGAGCTGCATCCTCCGGGTGGGCTCAGGGCCGAGTTCGCGGGCGACGCCAAGGCCTTCGCCGCCTCGGCCGCCAGCACCTGGGTGCTGGTGGCGACGGCGTTGGTCGTCGTCTACGTCATCCTCGGCGTGCTCTACGAGAGCCTGATTCACCCGGTGACGATCATCTCGACCCTGCCGCCGGCCGGGCTCGGGGCGCTCTCGGCGCTGTGGCTCTACGGGATGCAGCTCGATCTGGTCGGGCTGATCGGCATCATCCTGCTGATCGGCATCGTCAAGAAGAACGGTATTCTGCTGGTCGACTTCGCGCTGATGGCGATGCGCGAGCGCGGACTCGACGCGTTCGAGGCGATGCGGGTGGCGGCGATGGAGCGGTTCAGGCCGATCCTGATGACCACGCTCGCCGCGCTGCTCGGGGCCGTGCCGCTGATGATCGCCTCGGGGGCGGGGGCGGAGATGCGGCGGCCGCTCGGCGTGACCATCGTCGGCGGGCTGGTGGTGTCGCAGATCCTCACCCTCTACACCACGCCGGCGATCTGGCTGCTGATGGATCGGCTGGGGCGCTTCGGCCGACGCTTGGCAAACCGAGGGTCGCGGGGGTATCGAGAACCTTCCGCGCACGCCGCGCCTCTCGCAGACGATCAGGGAAGCCGCTCATGACCGCCGCCGCTCCGGTTCTCTCCGCCGCCGCCGTCCTCGATCGCCTCGTCGCGATCGTCGGGGCGAAGCACGTGCTCACCGACGCGCACACGATCGAGCCCTACCTCCTCGAGCCGCGCGGGCTCTATCGCGGCGCGACCGCCTGCGTGGTCGAGCCGTCGACGACGGCGGAGGTGGCGCAGATTCTCGCCTTCGCCGACGCCAACGGGCTGAAGATCGTGCCGCAGGGCGGCAACACCGGGCTGGTGGGTGGTCAGATCCCTTCCAACGACGGTTCGGAGATCGTCCTTTCGCTGCGCCGGCTCGATCGCATCCGCGAGGTCGATCCCGTCTCCGACACCATCACGGTCGAGGCGGGGGTGACGCTGCTGCGCACGCAGGAGGCGGCGGAGGCGGTCGATCGGCTGTTCCCACTGTCGCTGGCGGCGGAGGGGTCGTGCACGATCGGCGGCAATCTGTCGACCAACGCCGGTGGTACCCAGGTGGTCGCCTACGGCAACACGCGGGCGCTGGCGCTCGGGCTCGAGGTGGTGCTGGCCGACGGCAGGGTGTTGAACGGGCTGGGGAAACTGCGCAAGGACAACACCGGCTACGATCTGAAGCATCTGTTCATCGGCTCGGAGGGGACGCTCGGGATCATCACGGCGGCGGTGCTCGAGATGGTGCCGCGTCCGCGCGCCTTCGGCACGGCGATGGTGGCGGTCGAGGACCCGGCCGGGGCGGTGACGCTGCTGGAGCGGGCCAAGGCGGCGTTCGGGCGCTCGCTCACCGGGTTCGAGCTGATGCCGCGGTTCGGGCTCGATCTGGTGGTCAAACACCTTCCAAGCGCGCGGGATCCGATCGCCGACCGGTATCCCTGGTACGTGCTGATCGAGGTCTCCTCCGCCGAGGAATCCGGGGTTCAGGACGAGCTGGAGGGGCTTCTGGGCGGGGCGATGGAGGACGGAATCGTCCTCGACGCGGTGATCGCCGGCTCGCTCGACCAGCGCGCGTCATTGTGGCGCATGCGCGAGGGCATGTCGGAGGTGCAGGGCCTCGAAGGCGGCTCGATCAAGCACGACGTGTCGGTGCCGATCGCCTCGGTGGCGGAGGTGATCGCCGAGGGCATCCGCGTGGCCGAGGAGCTGATCCCGGGCATTCGGCCGGTGCCGTTCGGCCATCTCGGCGACGGCAACATCCATTTCAACTTCTCGCAGCCGGTCGGCGCCGACAAGGCGGAATATCTGGCCAGATGGGATGCGCTCAACGCGGTGGTCCATGCGGTGGTGCTGGCGCACCACGGCTCGGTCTCGGCCGAGCACGGCATCGGCAAGCTCAAGCAGCATCTCTTGGCCGAGGTGAAGGATCCGGTCTCACTCGCGGTGATGCGCTCGGTCAAGGCGGCGCTCGATCCGAAGGGAACGCTCAATCCCGGCAAGGTGCTGTGACGGGCGGTCGCAGGGGCAGCGACAGGTCGTCGCCGTCGAGCGTAAGTTCTCCGACCCATGCATATTTGCATTGCTGACCCGCGGTAAGGGCCGTATTGCGCCATGCCGGGTTCCGCCATAAGTTTTCGCCGTGGCGCAATCTCTACGATTGCCCCACAGCCCTCCTTGGGCGTTTCCTCCCTAGACTTGGGCCGCCGTGAGGCGGCCTTTTTTCTTGTCGAGACATTTCAGCGACTTGGCTCTCGGCGATTGCGTCGAGCGGGCACATGAACGACATTCGGGCGCCTGAAACCACGCGGCGCGGTCGGGCCGCGACCGCCTCACGCCGGAGCCCCGCGATGACCCGTCTCACCTTCCGCCGCCCGGACGATTGGCACGTTCATTTCCGCGACGGGGCGATGATGCGCGAGGTGGTGCCGCACACGGCGCGGGCGTTCGGGCGGGCGATCGTCATGCCCAACCTGACGCCGCCGGTGACGACCACGGTGCTCGCCGCCGCCTATCGCGACCGCATCCGCGCCGCCGTGCCCGAGGGGGTCGCGTTCGAGCCGCTGATGACGGCCTATCTCACCGACGACAGCGACGCGGCCGATCTGGTCGCGGGGCATCGCGACGGCGTGCTGACGGCGGTGAAGCTCTATCCGGCGCACGCCACCACCAATTCGCACTTCGGGGTGACGTCGATCGCCGAGGTCTCGGGCGTGCTGGCGGCGATGGAGAAGGCGGGGATGCCGCTCCTCATCCACGGAGAGGTCACGCGCGGCGACGTCGACGTGTTCGATCGCGAGGCGCGGTTCGTCGAGGAGGTGCTCCAGCCGATGCTCGCCGACTTCCCCGGCCTCAGGATCGTGCTCGAGCACGTCACCACGGCGGAGGGGGTGGCGATCGTGGAGGCCAACGCCGGGCGCATGGCCGGGACGATCACGCCGCAGCATCTGCTCTACGACCGCAACGAGCTGTTCCGCGGCGGCATTCGGCCGCACATGTACTGCCTGCCGATCCTCAAGCGGGCGACGCACAAGACGGCGTTGCGGCGGGCGGCGACGCGGGGCGACGGGCTGTTCTTCCTCGGCACCGACACCGCGCCGCATCTGAGGCACACCAAGGAGGCGCCGTGCGGCTGCGCCGGCGTGTTCTCGGCGCCGACGGCGATCGAGGCCTATCTCAAGGTGTTCGAGGAGGAGGGGGCGCTCGACCGGTTCGAGACCTTCGCCTCGCTGGCGGGGCCGGCGTTCTATCGGCTTCCGGTCAACGAGGAGCGGGTCACCTGGGAGAAGCGGCCGCGACTGGTTGCGGAGGCGATCGAGGTGCCGGGCGCGGGCGAGGTGGTGACGCTGTTCGCGGGCGAGACGGTCGACTGGTCGGTGGTCGTGTGAGGCGATTGGTCGAAGGTCGAAGCCCCTCGCGGCGGCAATCCTTCTAGGATCGGGCGAACAGGCCCCGAACGACGACAGGCGAAAGGGAAATCGCGATGACGACGATGAAGAACCGCACCTACGACGAAATCACGATCGGCGAGAGCGCCGAGGTGGTGCGGGAGGTGACGCGGGCGGACATCGAGATGTTCGCGGTGGTGTCGGGCGACGTCAATCCGGCCCATCTCGACGACGCCTATGCGGCGGGAACGCGCTTCAAGAACGTGATCATGCACGGCATGTGGTCGGGCGCGGTGATCTCGATGCTGCTCGGCACCCGTCTGCCCGGTCCGGGCACGATCTACCTGTCGCAGTCGCTGAACTTCCGTCGCCCGGTGTCGATCGGCGACAGGATCACCTTCCGCGCCACCGTCAAGGACAAGCGCGACGACAAGAAGTTCGTCACGCTGGAGTGCACCGGCGTCAACCAGGACGGCAAGACCGTGGTCGACGGCGAGGCGGTGGTGATGGCGCCGACCGAGACGTTGGAGCCGGCGGTGCCGGCGGTGCCGACCGTGCTGGTCGCGCGCGGCGGCGCGGCGCCGGTTCCGTTCGAGAGAAAGTGAGGACCCCATGCGGCGTACCGAACTCGCACTGGTGCTGGCCGGGCTGCTCGGCGCGGGCGGCGTGGCCGACGCGGCGCTCGCCAGCCACGTCACCGGCGGCGGACCGCTGGCGAGCGCGGCCGAGGTGATGATGATTCACGCGGCGGCGGTCACCGGTCTGGTGGCGCTCAGGCGCGGCGATCCGGCGACCTTCGAGAGCGTCGGCATCCTGGCGATCGTCATGGCGCTCGGGGCGGCGATCTTCGGCGGCGACATCACGCTGTTCTCGTTCACCGGATCGCATCTCTTCCCGATGGCCGCTCCGGTCGGCGGGACGATCCTGATCGCCGCCTGGCTCGGGCTGGTGGCGGTGGTGGTGATCGGGCGGCTGAAGCGCGGCGAGCCGCCGACCTGAGCCGCGCCCTGCGTCGTCGCGACGATCTGCGCCCATCGACCGATTGCGGCGCAGCATCGGCTCGACTAGGGTCCGGCCGCATCAAATTCCTTCGATCCTCGGAGACGTCCCGATGACCATTCGTCCGCGCCGCAGCGTGCTGTACATGCCGGGTTCCAACGCCCGCGCGCTCGAGAAGGCCAAGACGCTGGCCACCGACGCCGTGATCCTCGATCTCGAGGACTCGGTGGCGCCCGACGCCAAGGCGCAGGCGCGCGAACAGGTGGTCGCGGTGGCGGCGGCCGGCGGGTTCGGCTCGCGCGAGGTGGTGATCCGGGTCAATTCGCTCGCCGGTCCGTGGGGTCTCGCCGACCTCGAGGCGGCGGCGAAGGTGGCGCCGGACGCGATCCTGATCCCGAAGGTGTCGCGGCCGGAGGACGTGTTCGAGGCGGTGGCGGTGCTCGACCGGCTCGGCGCGCCGGAGAGCGTGAAGATCTGGGCGATGTTCGAGACGCCGCTGGCGGTGCTCAACGCCGGGGCGATCGCGGCGGCGGCGAGCGTGACCGAGGGGCGTCGCCTCTCGGTGTTCGTGCTCGGCACCAACGATCTGGCCAAGGAGACGCGGGCACGCTTCGTCACGGGTCGCACCACCATGCTGCCGTGGCTGACCACGGCGGTGGCGGCGGGGCGGGCCCACGGGCTCGACGTGATCGACGGCGTCTACAACAATCTGTCGGACGCCGAGGGCTTCGTCGCCGAGTGCGAGCAGGGCCGCGATCTCGGCATGGACGGCAAGACGCTGATCCATCCCAACCAGCTCGAGGTCGCCAACCGCACCTTCTCGCCGTCGGAGGCGGAAGTGGCGCAGGCGGAGAAGATCCTCGCCGCCTTCGCGCTGCCGGAGAACGCCTCCAAGGGCGTGATCAGCCTCGACGGCCGCATGGTCGAGCGGCTGCACGCGGAGATGGCCGAGCGGGTGGTGGCGATCGCCAAGGCGATCGCGGCGGCGGCGTGAGGCGAGATGAAGCTCTACCGCTATCTCACCGGTCCGGACGACGCGGCGTTCTGCAAGCGGGTGTCGGCGGCGCTCAACAAGGGCTGGCAGCTCGCCGGCAACCCGACGCTGACGTTCGACGCGGCGCAGGGGCGGGTGATCTGCGGTCAGGCGATCACCAAGGAGGTGGTCGGCGTGGCCTACGGCGACGACGTGGTGCTGTCGGACTACTGATCGGCGCTTCGGTACGGACGAGAGTTCACGAGGGCGGTCCCGGTGCGGCCGCCCTTTCGCATTCTCGCGGGGTCGCTCGGGTCAGGCCGGGTCGCGCCAGCGCGGGTCGACCGGGACGGCGAGGGCGCTCGCCATGCGATTGGTCTCGCTCGCCATGCCGACGACGGCGACCAGTTCCATGAACTGGGCGTCGGTCATGCCCTTCGCGCGGGCGGAGGCGGTGTGGGTGTGGATGCAGTAGTCGCAGCCGTTGGCGATCGACACCGCGACGTAGAGCATCTCCTTGACGAGCGGATCGAGCGCGCCGGGGGCCATGACCCGGCGAATGCTCTCCCAGGTGCGCTTCAGCGTGACCGGATCATGGGCGAGCGCGCGCCAGAAGTCGTTGACGTAGTCGGTGCCGCGGGTGGCGCGGATGTCGGCGAAGACGGCGGCCGCCTCCGGCGAGAGTTCGTCGTCGGAGAGGAGGCGGACCGTGGCCATCGGCGATCTCCGGATCAGCGCGACAGGCTGACGGCCTGACGGCTCGACGTGGTGCCGACGAACTTCTCGCCGCCGGCGCCGTTGAGCGTGGCGACGACCGAGCCGTCGGAGCCCTTGAGGGTGACGGTCTTGCCCTGGAGATCCCAGGCGGAGATCTTCTGCAGATCGGGCGAGGCGCAGCCCTTGGAAATGGCGCGATAGCCGCCGGCCCAGCTGGTGAGGTTCATGAACAGCTGGCAGTTGTCGGTGCCGGAGGCGAGACGCCAGCCGCCGAGCAGCTCGGTGCGGCCGACGTTGGGGGCCTTGTCGGGCGAGACGGCGGCGACCTGGGTCGAGGGGGCGGCCGGCGGGGCGACCGGAGCGGCGACCGGCGGCGGCGCATTGGGGTCGGTCGGGGCGCCGGGAGCCGGCGGCAACGGCTGCAGGGTGTTCTGGGTCACCGGCGCGGTGGGGACGGCCGGGAGCGGCTCGTAGGTGCGCGGCGGGGCCGAAGTGGACGAGGGGCCGTCGGAGAGACCGAGCCGGCTGCAGCCGGTCGCCGTCCCGAGCACGAGCATCGCAATCGCCAGTCGTTTGCCGCGAATCATGGTTTGAAAACCCCGTTCTGCCTCTGGGGCCTTCTACAACGACCAGGGCGAGGAGGCGACTCTCCTCGGCGAGGATGGCGGATTCAAGGGCCGGTTCCGGCGTTCGACGCGATTATTCGCGCGCTCGAATCAGACCAAAGGATGCGGCAGGACGTCGCATGTAGGGATATTTCCGGACCTGCCCCTTTTCAGCCGCATTGCAGCGCACAATAATATTCCACAGATTGCTGCACTGCACATTGAGCAGCACGATCCAGGAGAAGTCCCATGAACGAACTCACTCGCAGTGGTTCGATCCGCAAGTTGTGGGTGGCCGACACCGCCGCCTTTCGCGACCACCTCCTGCGCCTCGACCCGCAGACCCGGCGTAATCGCTTCGGGATGGCGGCCAGCGACGACTTCGTCGCGCGCTACGCCGAGACCAGCTTCGCCCTCGACACGTTGATTCACGGCGTGTTCGTCGGTCCCCTGCTCGTCGGTGTGGGCGAACTGCGCAGCGTCGGGCGTAGTCGTGCCGATGCCGAGGCGGCGTTCTCGGTGGAGAGCGACTGGCAGGGTCGCGGCTTCGGTTCGCAGCTGATGGAGCGGGTGCTGCTCGCCGCGCGCAATCGGCGCATCGAACGGATCTACATGAACTGCCTCGCCTCCAACGGCCAGATGCAGAGGCTCGCCCGCCGTCACGGGGCCGAACTCGAATACGAGGGCGGCGACGTGGTCGGTCTGGTGGTGCCGGAGACGCCGTCGCCGGCGTCGTGGCTGCGCGAGGCGGTGCGCGACGGCTACGGCTGGGCGAGCGCGGTGGTCGAGCTGCAGAAGAAGGCGCTGCCGAACGGGCTGTTCGGCCGCACGCACTGACCGCCGCCCGACACCGGGCGAGGTCGCAACGAGAAAGGCCCCGGTGGGATCCACCGGGGCCTCCTTCGTTCGACCGAAGCGACGCGTCAGAGACGGCGCTCGATCATCATCTTCTTGATCTCCGCGATCGCCTTGGCCGGGTTCAGACCCTTGGGGCAGGTGTTCGCGCAGTTCATGATGGTGTGGCAACGATAGAGGCGGAAGGGGTCCTCGAGATTGTCGAGGCGCTCACCGGTCGCTTCGTCGCGGCTGTCGATCAGCCAGCGGTAGGCCTGGAGCAGAACCGCCGGGCCGAGATAGCGATCGCCGTTCCACCAGTAGCTCGGGCACGAGGTCGAGCACGAGGCGCACAGGATGCACTCGTAGAGACCGTCGAGCTTGGCGCGGTCGTCGTGGCTCTGCTTCCACTCGGTCTGCGGGGTCGGCGTCACCGTCTTCAGCCAGGGCTCGATCGAGCGATGCTGGGCATAGAAGTTGGTGAGGTCGGGGATGAGATCCTTGACCACCGGCATGTGCGGCAGCGGGTAGATCTTCACCGCGCCCTTCACCTCGTCGACGCCCTTGGTGCAGGCGAGGGTGTTGAGGCCGTCGATGTTCATCGCGCAGGAGCCGCAGATGCCCTCACGGCACGAGCGACGGAAGGTCAGCGTCGGATCGATCTTGTTCTTGATGTAGATCAGACCGTCGAGAACCATCGGGCCGCAATCGTCGAGATCGACGAAATAGGTGTCGATCTGCGGGTTGCGACCGTCGTCGGGGTTCCAGCGATAGACCTTGTATTCGCGGAGCCGGGTGGCTCCGGCAGGCTTCGGCCAGGTCTTGCCGATCTGCACCTGGGAGTTCTTCGGAAGCGTGAGCTGAACCATCTCGGTCTGCCCTTCTGGTATTCGTTCGTCGATCGGACCGTCGACCTTTCGGCCGACGGCGTCGAAACGTCGCGAGACCTCAGTACACGCGAGCCTTGGGCTCGATGTAGGCGATGTCCTGCGTCATGGTGTAGGTGTGGACCGGACGGTCGTCGAGCGTCACCTTCTTGGCGGCGCCGTCGGCCCAGGCCAGCGTGTGCTTCATCCAGTTCACGTCGTCGCGATCCGGATAGTCCTCACGGGCATGAGCGCCACGGCTCTCCTTGCGGGCGGCGGCCGAGTTCATGGTCACCACGGCCTGCTCGATCAGGTTGTCGAACTCCAGCGTCTCGACGAGATCGGAGTTCCACACCAGCGAGCGATCGGTGACCTTGACGTCCGGCAGGCCTTCCCAGACCTGCTGGATGAGACCGACGCCCTCTTCCAGAACCTCGCCGGTGCGGAACACCGCGCAGTTGTTCTGCATGGTGCGCTGCATCTTGTCACGAAGCACGGCGGTGGGGGTGCCACCGGAGGCGTAGCGGTACTTGTCGAGACGCGACACCGCGAGGTCGCCGGCATCGGCCGGCAGCTCGGGCTGACGACCCATCGGCACCACGGTCTCCTTGCAGCGCAGGCCGGCGGCGCGGCCGAACACCACGAGGTCGGTGAGCGAGTTGGAGCCGAGGCGGTTGGCGCCGTGCACCGACACGCAGGCGGCCTCGCCGATCGCCATCAGGCCGGGGACCACCGAGTCGGGGTCGCCGTCGCGCTTGGTCAGCACTTCGCCGTGATAGTTGGTCGGGATGCCGCCCATGTTGTAGTGGACGGTCGGCAGAACCGGGATCGGCTCCTTGGTCAGGTCGACGCCGGCGAAGATCTTCGCCGACTCGGTGATGCCCGGCAGGCGCTCGGCCAGGATCGCCGGATCCAGGTGGCTGAGGTGCAGGTAGATGTGGTCCTTGCCCTTGCCGACGCCACGGCCCTCGCGGATCTCCATGGTCATGGAGCGCGAGACGACGTCGCGCGAGGCGAGGTCCTTGGCGGAGGGGGCATAGCGCTCCATGAAGCGCTCGCCGGCGGAGTTGGTCAGATAGCCGCCCTCGCCGCGCGCGCCCTCGGTGATGAGGACGCCGGCGCCGTAGATGCCGGTCGGGTGGAACTGCACGAACTCCATGTCCTGCATCGGCAGGCCGGCACGCAGGACCATGCCGCCGCCGTCGCCGGTGCAGGTGTGGGCCGAGGTGCAGGAGAAGTAGGCGCGACCGTAGCCGCCGGTGGCCAGAACGGTCTTCTGGGCCCGGAAGCGATGGAGCGTGCCGTCCTCGAGGCAGAGCGCCACGACGCCGCGGCAGGCACCGCTCGCGTCCATGATCAGGTCGATGGCGAAGTACTCGATGAAGAACTCGGCCGAGTGACGCAGCGACTGACCGTAGAGCGTGTGCAGGATGGCGTGACCGGTACGGTCGGCCGCCGCGCAGGTGCGCTGGGCGATGCCCTTGCCGTAGTTGGTGGTCATGCCGCCGAACGGACGCTGGTAGATCTTGCCCTCTTCGGTGCGCGAGAAGGGCACGCCCCAGTGCTCGAGCTCGTAGACGGCGTCCGGCGCGTTGCGCACCAGATATTCGATGGCGTCCTGGTCGCCCAGCCAGTCCGACCCCTTGACGGTGTCGTACATGTGGAAGCGCCAGCTGTCCTCGCCCATGTTGGCGAGGGCGGCGGAGATGCCGCCCTGCGCCGCGACGGTGTGGGAGCGGGTCGGGAACACCTTGGTGATGCAGGCGGTCTTGAGGCCCGCCTCCGAGGCGCCGACGACGGCGCGCAGACCCGCGCCACCGGCGCCGACCACGACCACGTCGAAGGTGTGGTCGACGAATTCGTAGGCCTTGCCCGAGGTCTTGTTCGAAGTGTTGTCGGCCATGATCCTCACATCCCGAACGAGAGCTTGGCGACGGCCCAGATCGAACCGAGGACGATCAGAGCCGTGAACAGCGTGTTGAGAACGATCGTCGTCACCTTGAGCGGCTCGGCGTGGACGTAGTCCTCGATGATCACCTGCATGCCGATCTTCATGTGAAGAGCGCCGGCGATGACGGTGGCGGCGAGCAGGATCGCGACGATCGGGTTGGCGAGCGAGGCGCGGACGGCGGCGACGTCGCCGTGGGCCTTGGCGACCAGGAAGATCACCAGGAAGACGCCGAGCGGCACCATGACGGCGGCGGTCAGACGCTGCTTCCAGTAGTCCTCGGTGCCGTGCTTGGCGGCACCCAGGCCGCGAACCTTGGAGAGGGGCGTGCGCATGGAGGTCACCTCACTTCACGGCGTAACCGACGATCCACAGCAGGATCGTCAGCGGCACGGAGAGGAACACGTTCAGCTTGGAGAGCATGAAGCGCGGCTTCTCCTCGAAGCACTTGCCGAAGTCCCAGATCAGGAAGCGGACGCCGCCGATCAGGTGATGGACGAAGGCCCAGGTGTAGCCGAACAGGACGAGCCGGCCGAGGAAGGAGCCGAACACGGCCTGGGCCGTGGCGAAGGACGACCCGCCGACGGCGGCGGCGATCAGCCACCAGGCGAGCAGCAGCGTTCCGAAATAGAGCGCGGCGCCGGTGATGCGGTGAACGATGGACATGACCATCGTCCAGGACGGCGCATAGATCTGGAGGTGCGGCGAGAGGGGGCGCTCGACCCCGTTGCCGGCTTTGCTCTGTGTCGACATCGGCCTGTCTTCGATCCCTAGGACGGTTGAACCGGGTCGCGTGTTCCGCCTCGCGAACGAGGCGGCGGCCCGCGAGCGGGCGCACGGCTGGAAGCCTTCTAACCCCTTTGGAGGCGGTGCGTCAAAACGTCCAAAGGGATGAGCCGCCATGCGCGCGGCGGCGGACTCACCATTCGGACGTCATTTTGAAATTTCTTCGCGTAACGCTACGAATTTCACCGCGGGATCAGCGCCCAGTAGTCGAGATCGAGGATGACCGAGGGGTCGTAGTCGCCGTTCTCGAGCTTGTAGGGGAAATCGGCGGTGGGGCGGTCCTTGGTCGCGACCAGGCGCAGGCGCAGCGCGCCGACGTCGTCGCGGCCGGGGAGCTCGGCGGTCTCCAGCACTTCCGACCACGCGAACACGGTCAGACCGGCGAAGAGCGGGGCGACGTGGCGGCCGCCGTTGATCGCGGCGACGTGGAAGGCGTTGCCGAGACCGTTGAACGAGAGGGCGCGCGCCAGCGAAATGACGTGGCCGCCGTAGATCAGGCGACGGCCGAAGCGGCCCTGGCCCTCGGTGTACTGGTTGAAGTGGACCTTGGCGGTGTTCTGGTAGAGGCGGGTGGCGAGCATGTGCTCGGCCTCCTCGACGGTCATCCCGTCGACATGGTCGATGCGCTCTCCGGCGCGATAGTCGGCGAAGCGGTGGGGCGAACCGGCGAGGACCGCGTCATAGGCGCGCGGATCGATCACCGGCACGGCCGAACCGATCTGGTCGGGCGAGAGCGCGGCGGGCAGCTCGGGGATCTTCTGATCCGGCACCACCGCCTTCTCGTCGCGCTTGCGCACCATGACCCAGCGCACGTAGTCGAGCACTTCGGCTCCGTGTTGGTTGTAGCCGGTGGAGCGGACGTAGACGACGCCGGTCTTGCCGTTGGAGTTCTCCTTGAGGCCGATCACCTCGGAGACGGTGGAGAGGGTGTCGCCGGGATAGACCGGGGCGAGGAAGCGGCAACCGGCGTAGCCGAGGTTGGCCACCGCGTTGAGCGAGACGTCGGGCACGGTCTTGCCGAAGACGACGTGGAAGACGAGGAGATCGTCGACCGGGGCCTGCGGCCAGCCGATCGCACGCGCGAAGGCGTCGGAGGACTGCACCGCGAAACGGGGGCCGTAGAGGGCGGTGTAGAGGGCGACGTCGCCGGCGGTCACGGTGCGCGGGGTGGCGTGGCGGATCACCTGGCCGAGACGGAAGTCCTCGAAGAAATTGCCCGAATTGGTCTTGGTCATGGCCGGATCTCCTGAAACGTGCCCCCGTGATGCCGGAAGCGCGGAGGCGGGACAATCCCGCGAAGGTCGAATATTTCGCAGCGCATCACGAATCGGTTCGTCTCGTGGCCGCGTCGGGTCGTCGCAGGCGGGCGCGGTGGTGCTCAGGCGCGGACGGCGATCGGCAGGCCGCGCCCGTCCAGCCGGGGCGGATCGGGAAAGACGAGGGCCTTGCCGCGCCGGATGCGGCGGGCGACGAGAGCGAGGACGCAGGCGTCGAGGAGGTCGTCGGGGCCGGCGCCGCGCGGCGGCGGCGCGGCGAAGAGGGCGGGGGCGAAGCCGTGGGCGGCGAGAAGGGCGCGGCGCTCGTCGAGGCCGGGCGGGTTCGCCCGGCTCTTCGCCTTCTTCGGCAGGGTCATGGGGCGGCCGCCGTTCAGCGCCGTGAAGGCCATCTCCGGGTGGCTCTCGAACACGCGCGCGGCGAGGTCCGGGGTCATCAGGCGATCGAGTTCGCGGATCTTCGGGAAGAGATTGAAGGCCTGTTTCGACACCTTCTTCGGCGGATCGGAGCCGGCGAGGGCGGCGGCGCAGGCGGCGGCGTAGCCGGCGCGGTCGTCCCGGCCCTCTCCCGCCCACACCGCCGCGCGACAGGGGATGGAGAAGACCGACGACCGGCGCTCGCCGAGGAGCGGGCGCACCAGTCGCTCCGGTCCGCGCCCGTTCGGACCGATGACGTCGGGCAGGCCGATCGGCATGTCGACGGCGACGACGGCCGGATCGACCTCGGTGAGGAGATCGGCGAAGCGGGGAAAGAGGCGGATCTCGGGGGCGAGAGGCCCATCGTCGTCGATCAGGCAGGCGAGCCATCCGGCCGGGCAGCCGTCGACCCCGGCGAGGCGGGGCGCGGCGGGGGCGAGGGGCGACGCGGGCATCGGCGGGCTCAGTCGAAGGCGACGGGGCGGGCGACGGGGCGGCGGGC
>JBEOKB010000219.1:0-3933 GCA_040275425.1 Siculibacillus sp.
GGTCTGCAGATCCTGCACCGCCTGGGGCTGTTCGTAGAAGCTGGTCGGGCGCGGACGCGGCAGCACGTTGGGCGCCGTGGTCGGCTGGGCCTGCGGCGGCACGGCGGCGGCGGGCTGGGTCGCGCGGGCGGCATCGGCGGTGGCGCGGGTCGCGAACCACGGATGAGGGTGCCGCGCGGGCTGATTGGCGAGGGCGTTGGCGGCGATGACGCCGATCATCACCATCGACAGGAACACGCCGCCCGAGGTGACGGGGTTGCGCATCGCGGTCTCGACGAGACGGATCGGCAGGCTGCCCGGCGGCGGCGGGCGGCGCACGGGAGTGTCGTCCCAGGTGTGGTCGGGCATGCGTCCGGGTCTCGACATGGTCATGCGCGCTTCTGCTTGAATTCACGGGACTCGGCGGCGGAGACGAGATCGACGACGCGGGGCGCGGGCGCGGGGCGCTCGACCGCTTCGGAGTCGAGCGGCAGGCGCACGGTGACGCAGGTGCCCTCGCCGAGACGGCTCTCGATGCGCATGGTGCCGCCGTGCAGCTCGGTCAGACCCTTGACCACCGACAGGCCGAGGCCGGTGCCCTCGTGGCGCCGATCGTAGCCGCTGTCGGCCTGGACGAAGGGGGTGCCGAGGCGGTGGATGTCCTTCTCGGCGATGCCGATGCCGGTGTCGCGCACCCACAGGGCGACGACGTCGTCGTTCTCGATGCGCGCACCGAGGGTGACGGTGCCGCCCTTGTCGGTGAACTTGACCGCGTTCGACAGCAGGTTGATCAGGATCTGCTTGCAGGCACGGCGATCGGCGACGACCTCGGGCACGTCGCCGGGGGCCTCGAGGCGCAGGTGCAACCCGCGCTCGTGCGCCTGGAGGGTCATCATCTGGCGCACGCTCTCGAGCAGCGGCGGCAGATCGAACGGCTCGGTGACGACGTCGAAGGTGCCGGATTCGATCTTCGACATGTCGAGGATGTCGTTGACGACCTGGAGCAGGTGGGCGCCCGACTCGTGGATGAGCTGGACGTACTCGCGCTGACGGGCGTCGCCGAGCGGGCCGAAGATCTCGGCGCCGAGCATCTCGGAGAAGCCGATGATGGCGTTGAGCGGCGTGCGCAGCTCGTGGCTGACGTTGGCGAGGAAGCGGGTCTTGGCGTGGCTGGCCTCCTCGGCCGCCTCGCGAGCGCGCAGCAGTTCGGTCTCCTGCGCCTTGCGCTCGGTGATGTCGCGGGTGACGGCGACGATCTTGGCGGCGCCGACGAAGGGGTCGCGATCGTCGAGCGGACGGCAGCGCATCTCCAGCCACAGCCAGCGCGAGCGACCGTCGTCGCCGTCGATGCGCAGGCGGAACTCGACCTCGGAGGTGCGGTTGCGCGAGGCGGCGTCGGAGAGCGCGGTCAGATAGGCCGGGCGATCGGCGACGTGGATCATGCGAAACAGGCCGTCGCCGCGAATGGTGGTCGGGGCGACGCCGAGCACGCGCTCGACCGCCGGCGTCACGAACACGATGTCGCCGTCGGCGGAATGGCCGGTGACGATGTCGGAGATGTTCTCGGCGACCAGACGGAAGTGCATACCGCGACGCCGCGCGATCTCGTCGGAGGCGCGATGGAGCGTCTCCATGCGCAGGGCGAGGCCGCCGGTGTAGACGATGGCGAAGAAGGGCACGAGCGCGCGCAACTCGCCGGAGGCGGCGGCGGTGAGGGCGAGCGGCAGCGCGGCGGTGAGATCGAGCGCGCAGATCAGCGCCAGGGCGGCCGCGGCGAAGCCGAAGGCCCAGCGGGTGACGTCGCGACGGCCGGACAGCGCGGCCTCCATCGGCACGATGCCGAGGGCGAACAGGGCATGAGAGGCGATGCCACCGGTGAAGGCGGCGATCCAGGCGAGCACGAAGGTGGCGGCGGCGGCGGCGGCGATGTGGCCGACCATCAGGCGGCCGGACTGGGAGACGTAGAGAGCGACGGGCGCGGGGGCGGCGAGACCGATCAGGGCGATCGCCTCGACCGGGCCGGTCGGACCGGCGAACAGCAACCACAGGGGCAGGAGCCCCAAGGCCGCCAGACCCGCGAACAGGTTGACCGCGATGAAGGCGCGATGGCGGCGCCACTCGAGCGGATCGGCCGCCGCACGCGCGTGAACGAGACCGTCGACGAAACGGTCGAACACCGCGAGGGGCCCCTGATGTCGATACTCGGTCACCAACTCTCACCACGACTGGGTCGGGTCGGCCGGAGGGCAGATCCGATGGGGGGAATTCTCGCATCCCCCGCTTAACAGCGTGTTGCGCGAGGGGCTTTCGCGGGGTCGTGGTCCGACATGGTTAACGCGCGGTTTCGGAACGCGTTTTCGACTTCCGAGCGCCGTGCTCGGCCGCCCTTCGGGGAAGCGCGACAGGGTGAAGGAAAGCTCAACGAAACCGCGCGTTTTTTCGTTCAAATGCGAGCCTTCGCCTGAACTCGGCCTTCAATCGTGGGGAGTATGTTGATCGTGAACAGAGGACCAGGGCGGATCGGGTTCACCGCCGCCCTCCTCAGGGGACCGAACCATGTTCTTTCTTCTTCGTGCCGCCTTCTGGCTGTCGCTCGTCATCCTGCTGATCCCGGCCGATCCGGCCGAGACGCCCCCTGCCGGCCAGGCGCGCACGGTGTCGACGCTCGAGGCGATCGGCGCCGCGCACTCGACCTTCGAGGATCTCAAGGGCTTCTGCGATCGCAACGCGGTGGCGTGCGAGACCGGCAAGGCGGCGCTCGACGGGTTCGGCGCCAAGGCACGCACCGGCGCGCGCTGGGTCTACGAACAACTCGACGGCAAGGAACGGGCGACCACCGGGTCGACGCTGCCGGCCACCCGCACCACGCGCGGCTTCGACGTGCCGCTGCCGGCGCCGCGACCGCTGTCCTGAGCGCATCCGGTCCCTCTCTTCTCGCGACCTCTGAGAGTCGCACGGGACGCCTCCTCGGATCGACCGAGGGGGCGTTCGTGCGTTCGGCGGGTTTCGTCCCCGGTCGCGGCGGGCTATAGAAGGGCGAAATCGGAGACCTTCGCCCCGTGAGCAAGCTCGAGGACATCCTCGCCGACTTCGACGTGATCGAAGACTGGGAGGAACGCTATCGCTACGTGATCGAGCTCGGGCGCACGCTCGAGCCGCTCGACGAGGCCGACCGCAACGAGATCAACAAGGTGCGCGGCTGCGCCAGTCAGGTGTGGCTGTCGGCGCGCACCGTGATCGAGAACGGCGAGCCGCACATCCACTACACCGGCGATTCGGACGCCCACATCGTCAAGGGGCTGGTGGCGGTGATGCTGGCGATCTACTCCGGGCGGGCGGCGCGGGAGATCCTCGAGATCGATCCGGAGGCGACCTTCTCGGCGATCGGACTGCGCGAGCATCTGACCCCGCAGCGCGCCAACGGCGTCAACTCGATGATCGAGCGCATTCGCTCCGACGCGCGCGCGGTGCTGGCCGCCGGTTGATCCCCCTCCTTCGAGCGCCGCGTCAGGCCGGGCCCGACGGTCGGACGTCGGGAGAGCCCCAGGCGCGGATGGCGACGCGATCGCGGCCGTGGGCCTCGTCGGCGAGGCCGTAGTGGGCGGCGAGACGGCCGAGGGCGATGTCGAGCACGACCTTGGCGCTGCGGGCGGGCCAACGCCGCTCGCTCTCCACCGCCTCCAGCCCCTTGAGAAAGCAGCAGACGTCGAGGAGAACGCCGGAGAGGTCGGAACCGACCGCTTCGAGCGCGGCGTGGACGCGTTCGCGCGCGGCGACGGCGCGATCGGTGAGATCGGCGAGCCCGCCGCCGGGGCCGCGCTCGCCACGTCCCGGGCGCACGCCGGTCGACCAGTTCGAGGTGACGGTCGGCATCATGCGGCCGAGATGGAAGTCGGCGCGCAGCCGCTCGCCGGCGGTGACGCGCGATGGGGTGAGATAGGCGCGGCCGTCCTT
>JBEOKB010000220.1:0-30972 GCA_040275425.1 Siculibacillus sp.
GGTCTCGAGGCACAGGCGAGGATCTGGTCATGACGACGTCGCTCCTTCTCCGCTTCGACACCCGCGCCGACGGCGAGGCCTTTTTCGCCGCGCTCGGCATGACGAGAACCGATCCCGTCTCCGGTGCGATCGTGCTCCCGTCGCCGGGATACCTCGACGGTGTCCGCTTCGATCCGATGCCGCTCGGCGGCGACGGCGTGCTGCGCGTTCCGATCGGCCGCGAGACGGTCACGATCCCCGGCTTCGGCTCGATCGAGCGTCCGCTGTTCGAGGTTCGCCCCGGCTGGCACGTCGCCCTGCTCTGGCACGGCTCGCCCGAGGCTCTGCCCGACTTCGGCACCGCGGTCGTCGCCGACGGTGCCGGCGTCTGGCTCGACTGATCTCCTCCTCCCACTCCCCGATGGTGAAAGGAAACCCCATGAAGGGTTATCGCACGCTCACGCTCAATCTCTCCGCCGCGCTGCTCGGAGCGCTGATGTCCACCGATTGGGGCGCGGTCGCCGACACCAGAACCGCCGGCATGATCGTCGGCGGCCTCGGCCTCGCCAACACCGTGCTGCGCTTCTTCACCGACGGTCCGGTCGGCTACGGTCGCAACGAGGGTTGATCCCGAGATCGAGGAAATCGGACGAGACGACGGCACCGCCCGCCGCCTCGTTCATGCGTGGTTCAGTGGCGTGGCGCCATCGTCGCGCCATGGTCAGGGTTCTGGTGCTGCTCCTCTCGGCTCTCCTCTCGGCCCCGGTCCGGGCCGACGAGACGCCCGCGCGCCCGCGCGTCGAATGCCTCGGCCCGGGCGGCGTCGAGGACGCCCTGCGCACCGGTCGCGCCCGACGCCTCACCGAGATCGGACGGACGATCGACGGCGACATCCTGCGGGCGGAACTGTGCCGCGCGGTCGAGACCCTCGTCTGGCGCGTCACCGTCGTCGACGAAGGTGGACGGGTCCGCCGCATCCTGCTCGATGCGGGCAGTGGCCGATTGATGTACGATGCCCGCTGATCGGACGTCGATCGGACGACGCCGGGAGTACGACGAGGGTTCCTGCTTGCGCCTGCTCGTGGTCGAAGACGACAAGAATCTCAATCGCCAGCTGGTCGAGGCCTTTCGCGAGGCGGAATACGCCGTCGACAGCGCCCTCGACGGCACCGAGGGCCATTTCCTCGGCGAGACCGAGCCCTACGACGTCGTGGTGCTCGACATCGGCCTACCCGGCATGGACGGCATCACCGTGCTCGAGAAGTGGCGCCGGGCCGGGCGCAAGATGCCGGTCCTGCTGCTGACCGCCCGTGATCGCTGGTCCGACAAGGTCGCCGGCATCGACGCCGGCGCCGACGACTACGTCGCCAAGCCCTTCCACATGGAGGAGGTGCTGGCGCGGGTGCGCGCGCTGGTCCGCCGCGCCGCCGGTCGCGCCTCCAACGAGATGACCGTCGGCGACGTCACCGTCGACACCCGCGCCGGTCGCGTCATCGTCGCCGGTCGCCCGGTCAAACTGACCTCCCACGAGTATCGCCTGCTCGCATACCTGATGCTGCATCAGGGCCGCGTGGTCTCGCGCACCGAGCTGGTCGAGCACCTCTACGATCAGGATTTCGATCGCGATTCCAACACGATCGAGGTCTTCGTCGGCCGCCTGCGCAAGAAGCTCGGCGACGCGGTGATCGAGACGGTACGCGGCCTCGGCTACACCGTGGGCACCGGGGAGACATGACCGGCAATTCGCTCGCTCGCCGCCTGTTCGTCCTGGCCGCCCTGTCGAGTGCCCTCACGCTCGCCGTCGCCGGCTTCGTGCTGATCACCGTCTATCGCAGCTCGGTCGAGCGCGCCTTCGACGACCGCCTGTCGGTTTATCTCAAGACCCTGGTCGGTTCCCTCGCCGAACAGCCCGATTCGGCCGCCGGTCTGCGTCGTCCCGACGATCTCGGCGAACCCCGCTTCGATCTTCCCCTGTCCGGCTGGTACTGGGTGGTGCGCGGCGCCGGTGACGATCGCGTCGTCGTCGCCTCCCAGTCGCTCACCGGCGAGGTGATGCGCCTTCCCTCCGACACCGGCGTCGAAACCGGGCGCGGCCGCATCGCCCGCGCCTATCTCGACGGTCCCGATCGCCAGCGCCTGCGCATCGCCGAACGCGTCGTCGACTTCGACGGCACCCGCGAATACCGCATCGCCGTCGCCGGCAACGCCGGGGAGCTCGAGGCCGACGTCGCCGGGTTTCGCTGGCGCACCATCTTCATTTTGGCCCTGGTCGGCCTCGGCACGGTGATTTCCGCCGCCGTCCAGGTTCGCCTCGCCCTCGCCCCGCTCGAGCGCATGCGCCGGGCGCTGTTCCGCATTCGCGCCGGCGAGGCCGAACGTTTCGAAGGCGACGTCCCGACCGAGATCGCCCCCTTCGCCCACGAGCTCAACGCCCTCATCGACGCCAATCGCGAGGCGACCGAACGCGCCCGCACCCACGTCGGCAATCTCGCCCATGCCCTCAAGACCCCGCTGTCGGTGCTGGTCAACGAGGCGCGCGGCGTCGACGGCCCGCTCGCCCGCCACGTCGTCGAGCAGGCCGGGCTGATGCGCGAGCACGTCCGCCATCACCTCGATCGCGCCCGCATCGCCGCCCAGCGCCGCGTCATCGGCGTCGTCACCGAGGTCGCCCCGGTGGTCGAACGCCTCGCCCGCGCCATGCGCCGCATCCACGAGGACAAGGGCGTGCGCATCGACGTCGTCTGCCCCCCCGATCTGCGCTTCCGCGGCGAACGCGAGGACCTCGAGGAGGCGCTCGGCAACCTCGTCGACAACGCGTGCAAATGGTGCGGCGAACATGTTCAGATCGGCGTGGAGCTGGTTTCGGGCGGTGCGGACGCCGAGAACCGCCGCTTCGCCGTCGTGGTCGACGACGACGGCCCCGGCCTCGCCGCCGAGGAACGCGAGCAGGCGATCGAGCGCGGCCGCCGTCTCGACGAGAAGGTGCCGGGATCGGGCCTCGGACTGGCCATCGTCGCCGAAACCGCGGCACTCTACGGCGGAGCCTTCGCCCTCGAGGGCTCCCCGCTCGGCGGGCTGCGTTGCCGCCTCGTTCTGCCTGCTCTGTGACCTCGATCGCCTTTCGACCCAATTCGGCCACGAAGACATGGACAAGCAGGGACTGTTCGGCGAGGTATTTCAGACGCACCTCGTCGTGAGGCGAGGCGATTCCGCGACCCCGTGTCGCACTGCCTTCGCCGGAGAGGGTTCACGGAAGACCATGATGAGATCTCGCGCCGCCGCCTCGATCGGATTGCTCGTGTTCCTGCTCGCCGGATGCGTCAGCGCGCCGACCAAGCCCGAACTCGGCGCCGTCGCCGGCAAGTTGACCGGTGGTCTCGTCGGCACCCGCGCCTCCGCCCCCACCTCCGTCGATCCGCCCTCCGCCGGCGCCACCGCGCTGCTGAGCGGCTGGGAGGCGGGCGACGTCGGCCGTCACCTCGACGAGGGCGATCGCCGCCTCGCCGCCGAGGCCGATTTCCAGGCGCTCGAATCGGGCGCCGCGGGCGTGACCCGCGAGTGGAGCAACGCCGCGACCGGCCGTCGCGGGCAGGTGACGCCGGGCGCCGCCTATTCGGTCAACCAGTACACCTGCCGCGACTTCGTCGACGTCGTCACCATCGACGGACGCCGCGAGACGCGCCGCTCCACCGCCTGTCGCCAACCCGACGGCAGCTGGCGTCCGATTTCCTGATCTCTCGTCGAGAGATCGTTCCCAACACTCATCAATTCTTAAAATTTCCGGTTGATCTTGAGGGTGAGGGATCGGCGGTTCGCCGGTCCGCGCCCGCGCCGCTTCCGTGCGCGCGACACCGGATCGCCGTCGGGCCGTGTCGGTTCCGTCGAGGGATCGGGCGGGCGGTGGTCGCGTCGTAGAGTTGGGGGTCAGCCGATGCCCGAAGCCGGGCTTCTCACGTCCAAGGTCCGAGCCTACATGGAGCAGCTCTCTCCGGCGGCGCGTGCCATGCTCGTGCGCTCGCTGCGGTCGGCGCCCTCCGACGGCGATGTCCCCAGCGACCTCATTCTGGCCGCCGTCGAGGGTCTCGAGATCGCCGACGAGACCGCGCTCGTCGCCGGAACCCATCACGTCGCCCAGGGCGAACCGTGGTCGGATCGCCTCGAACGCGCCTTCCTCACCCCGCTCGCCCCCTTCCTGTGCGACGACGACGCCGGCACCGCCTTCACCGGCCGCATCCCGCGCGCTCACGTCTCGGTGCTGTGGACCTGGATTCGCCGCGACGTCGCCAGCGACGCCTGGGAGCGCGCGCTCGCCGCCGATCCCCTCGACGCCGACGCCGATGCCGCCCCCATCGCCCGCAAGTTCCGCCGTGAGGCCGTTCCCAAGATCGTCGAGGTTCTGCGCGACACCGCCTCCGATCCCAAGCCGCGCCAGAAGCTGACCGGCCATCTCGGCGGCGAGAACGTCTATCGCACCCTGCTCGACGTCTCCTACGTGCTGCAGAACGAATCGGCCTTCGCCAACGTCTTCGGCCAGCTGCCGACCAACGTCACCTCCTTCGACGTCGCCGAACCCTCGCGCATCGCCGAGATCGTGCGCGCCTCGATCGAACAGGTGCAGATGACGCCGGAATGGATCGCCGCCGCGATCCTCACCCGCACCAACAATCCGGTCGTCGTCGCTCAGCTCGCCTGCCGCCTCGCCGGCACGACGGACGCCCGTCTCGTCGCCTCGAGCCGTTTCTCCCCCCTCGTCGACATCGTCATCGCCCGCCTCGAGCTGCACGCCGCGCTCGCCGGCGCGCGCGGGTCCGATCCGACCTCCCGCAATCGATTCCTCGCCGACCTGCGCGGCTATCACGAGCTGGCCAAGACCTTCGAGCTGGTCTTCCCCGTCGAGAGCGTCTCCGCCTGGTTCCGCCGTCTCGGCGCCGCCCGCGGCACCATGTCGGAGGCGGTGTCCCGCCGCATCGAGACCGCCCCCGGCCTCGTCCGCCGCGCGCTCCGCGTCGAGACCTCCGTCGACGGCTATGCCGGCCGCTTCGATCTCGATGCCTACGAGGATGCCGAATTCGCGGTACGCGCCGCGATCGAGGCGCGGCTGGCCGCCGACACGCTCGCGGTCAACGAACTGGTCGTGCGTACGCGCAAACAGCTCGAGCAGACCCTCGAGGTCGTCTCCGGCAAGCTGATGAACGACCTGAAGACGTCACAGGTGCGTGATCGCTCCCAGCTCGTCGACGCGGTCGACGGCGCGATCCGGCTGTGCGCCCTGATCTTCGGCGAAGATTATGCCGCCGTCATGCGCAAGAGCCGCGACAATGCGCTGCAGCGCCCGACCCGAGCGGTCGGCTGAAGCCCCGTCGACGCGATTTCCTCTCGTTGATTCCGGTCAACTGGTCGTGTTCGGCTTCGCGATACGTCCAAGTGCCATTGCCGTGTCGCTCCGCGAAGGGTATCTGACCCGAGCGGGCGACGTCGCGCCCGCCCCCCGCGGAGCGATCGGCGGGTGAGCGACGAGGAGCGTTGGACGGCACGATGTGGATCTGGGCCCTGTTCGCCGGTTTGACCGCCGTCGCCGTGCTGATCGTTCTCGCACCGCTCGCGCGGACCGGCTCCGCCGACGCGCACGCCGAGACCGACGTCTCCGTCTATCGCGATCAGCTCGCCGAGGTCGATCGCGATCTCGACGAGGGGCTGGTCGGCACGGCCGAGGCCGAGGCCGCCCGCGCCGAGATCGGCCGCCGCGTTCTGCGCGCCGCTCGCCGTGCCGAGACCGACGCCGGCGCGTCGACCGGCCGCGCCGCCTCGCGCATCGCCGCCGCGCTGGTGCTGGTGCTGGTGCCCGCGCTCTCCGTCGGCGGCTATCTCGTGATCGGCCGCCCCGATCTCCCCGACGCTCCCCTCGCCCAGCGCCTCTCCGCCCGCACCGAGGATCCGTCGGTCGAGTTGCTGGTCGCCCGGGTCGAGGCCCATCTCGCCGCCGAGCCCGGCGACGTCCGCGGTTGGGAGGTGCTCGGCCCCGTCTACATGAAGGTCGGCCGCCCCGACGCCGCCGCCCGCGCCTGGCGCACCGCGATCGATCTCGCTGGTCCGACCGAGCGTCGCGCCATCGGCCTCGGCGAGGCCCTGGTCGCCGCCGCCGAGGGCGCCATCACGCCCGAGGCGCAGGACGCCTTCCGCAAGGCGCTCACGGTCGCGCCCGCCTCCGTTCTCCCGCGCATGTATCTCGCCGCCGCCCTGTCGCAGGACGACAAGCACGCCGAGGCCGCCGCCGCCTGGAAGGCCATCGTCGCCTCCGGCACCGAGGCCGACCCGTGGATGTCGGTCGCCCGCGAGGAACAGGCCAAGGCCGAGGCCGCCGCCGGCATCACCCCCGCGCCCGCGCCGTCGACCGCCGCCCCCGCCGCGCCGGGACCCACCGCCGCCGAGGTCGAGGCCGCCGGCAAGATGTCGACCGAGGATCGCACCAGGATGGTCGCCGACATGGTCGGCCGTCTCGAGGAGCGCCTGAAGACCAGTGGCGGTTCGATCGACGACTGGGACCGGCTGATCCGTTCGCTGAAGGTGATGGGTCGCGCCGAGGACGCGAAGGCGGCCCTCGATCGCGCTCGCGCCGCCTTCGCGTCCGATTCCGCCGCGCTCGCGCGTCTCGACGCGCTCGCCGCCGCACCGTGAAACGAGCCGAAGAGGGAACGACTCGATGACGCGCAAGCAGAAACGACTGACGTTGATCGGGATGGCCGGCCTGGTACTGGCGGTCGCGGTCGGTCTGGTGCTCTTCGCACTCAACGACAAGATCGCCTTCTTCACCTCGCCGAGCGACCTCGTCACCGGTCAGGTCAAGCCGGGGACGCGCCTGCGTCTGGGCGGTCTGGTCGAGGCCGGCACGATCGATCGTCAGGGCACGTCGGTGAAGTTCCGCGTCACCGACGGCGTCAACGCCGTGCCGGTGACCTACACCGGCATTCTGCCCGACCTGTTCCGCGAGGGGCAGGGCACGGTCGCCGAGGGCCGGTTCGGCACGGACGGCGTCTTCGCCGCCGACAGCGTGCTCGCCAAGCACGACGAGAACTACATGCCCAAGGAAGTGGCCGACGCGCTCAAGAAGAGCGGCCATTGGCAGGACGACGCCGCCAAGGCGACCCCGAAGAAGTGAGCAGGCCGCAGGCGACGCCGATCGAGGCGCGCGCAAGGAGAGGCGAATGATCGTCGAACTCGGACACTACGCCCTGGTGCTGGCGCTCGTGCTCGCGCTCCTCCAGTCCGTGATCCCGATCTGGGGAGCGCGTGCCGGTGATGCGCGTCTGATGGCGACGGCCGGTCCCACCGCCGCCGGACAGTTCCTGTTCGCCGCCTTCGCCTTCGCCGCGCTGACCTGGGCCCACGTCGTCTCCGACTTCTCGGTCGCCAACGTCTTCGAGAACTCCCATTCGCAGAAGCCGATGATCTACAAGATCTCCGGCGTGTGGGGGAACCACGAGGGCTCGATGCTTCTGTGGGTGGTGCTGCTCGCCTTCTTCGGCGCGCTCGTCGCATGGTTCGGCCGCAACCTGCCCAAGACGCTCCACGCCACCGTGCTCGGCGTCCAGGCCTGGGTGGCGGTCGCCTTCTACCTGTTCGTGCTGCTGACCTCCAATCCCTTCGCCCGCCTCCTGCGGCCGCCGATGGAGGGCCGCGATCTCAATCCGATCCTCCAGGACCCCGGTCTCGCCGTTCACCCGCCGCTGCTCTATCTCGGCTACGTCGGCTTCTCGATCGCCTTCTCCTTCGCCGTCGCCGCGCTGATCGAAGGCCGCATCGACGCCGCCTGGGCGCGCTGGGTTCGCCCGTGGAGCCTGACCGCCTGGGTGTTCCTGACCATGGGCATCGCCATGGGCTCCTACTGGGCCTACTACGAACTCGGCTGGGGCGGCTGGTGGTTCTGGGATCCGGTCGAGAACGCCTCGCTGATGCCCTGGCTCGCCGGCACCGCGCTGCTGCACTCCGCCATCGTCATGGAGAAGCGCGACGCACTGAAGATCTGGACCATCCTTCTGGCGATCCTGACCTTCTCGCTGTCGCTGCTCGGCACCTTCCTGGTGCGCTCCGGCGTGCTGACCTCGGTCCATGCCTTCGCCACCGATCCGACCCGTGGCGTGTTCATTCTGGCCATTCTGGTCGCCTTCGTCGGCGGATCGCTGACCCTCTTCGCCGCCCGCGCCTCGACCCTGACCAAGGGCGGCGTCTTCGCCCCCTTCAGCCGCGAGGGCGCGCTGGTCTTCAACAACCTGTTCCTGACCGCCGGCACCGCCGCCGTCTTCGTCGGCACGCTCTACCCGCTGCTCCTCGAGGCCACCACCGGCGGCAAGATCTCGGTCGGCGCGCCGTTCTTCGAGATGACCTTCGGCCCGCTGATGGTGCCGCTCCTGCTCGCGGTTCCGCTCGGCCCCTTCCTGGCGTGGAAGCGCGGAGACGTGCTCGCCGTCGCCCAGCGCCTCGCCGTCGTCTTCGCCCTGGCGATCCTCGCCGGTCTGGTGGCGTGGTGGATGAAGCGCGGCGGTCCGGTTCTGGCGCCGATCGGCGTCGGTCTGGCCTTTTGGCTGATACTCGGCTCACTCGCCGAGATCGCCTTCCGCATCAAACTGTTCTCCGAGGCGCCGCGGGTGTCGTTCTCGCGCGCCGTCGGCCTGCCGCGCTCCGCCTGGGGCACCATGCTCGCCCATTTCGGCGTCGGCATCATGCTGCTCGGCATCGTCGCGGAAGGCGCCTGGAAGACCGAGACCATCCTGGTCATGAAGCCCGGCGACACGGTGCGCATCGCCCGTTTCGAGCTCCTGTTCGAGAAGTCGGAGCCGGTGAAGGGCCCGAACTACGACGAGATCGTCGCCCGCTTCCGCGTCAGCGAGAACGGCCGCGAGGTCGCGGTGCTCGAGCCGTCGAAGCGTACCTACCGCGCCCGCCGGATGCCGACCACCGAGACGGCGATCGCCACGTCGGATCTCTTCTCCCAACTCTACCTCGCCGTGGGCGACACCCAGGGCGACGGCGTCGCCATGCGCATCTACTGGAAGCCGATGGTGTTGGCGATCTGGATCGGCTGCCTGATCATGTCGATCGGCGGAATCGTCTCGCTCTCCGACCGTCGCCTGCGCATCGGCGCGCCGACCCCGCGCCGCGCCGCCACCGCCGCCGCGATGCCCGAAGCGGCCGAATGAGGATGCCGAACATGCGTTTCGTCACCGCCCTGCGCGCCCTCCTCGTCGGCCTCGCCCTCCTGGCCGCGCCGACCGCCTTCGCGGTCCAGCCCGACGAGATGCTCAAGGACCCGGCCCTCGAGGCCCGCGCCCGCGCCCTCTCCGCCGAACTGCGCTGCCTCGTCTGCCAGAATCAGTCGATCGACGACAGCGACGCCCCGCTCGCCAAGGATCTGCGCATCCTGGTGCGCGAGCGCATCGCCACCGGCGACAGCGACACCCAGGTGATGGACTGGCTGGTCGCCCGCTACGGCGAGTTCGTGCTGCTGCGCCCGCGCTTCGACGTCCAGACCGCGCTTCTGTGGATCTCGCCCTTCGCCATCCTGGTGCTCGGCGGCATCGGCATCGCCGTCACCCTGCGCCGTCGCGGCGCGCGCGCGCCCGTCGAAGCGCCGTTGAGCGAGGCCGAGCGGACCCGTCTCGCCGAGATCCTGCGGGCCCCGGAACAGCCGAAGGCGTGACGACCTCCACGGCCGAAGGCGTGATCGGCGTCACCTTACCGAAGTTTAATCCGTTCGACATGGCGCGGTAAGCCCGCGCTCCCCATCTTCGAGAGCATCGGCGGTTCTCCCCCCGGAGCCGCCGCCCCGATTTCGGCTCTCGAACCCGATGGGTAGCCTCGATGAACCTTCGCGAATTTCCGGCCCGTTCCGCTCTCGCCGACCGCACCGTGCGCCGCAAGGCCGCCCTCGCCGGCGCCACCGCCCTCGCCGTCGTCGGCGCGCTCACCGGTGTGCAGATCATCGCCGAAACGCCGCGCGCCCGTGCCGAAGCCCCGGCGATCTCCCCCCTGCTGCAGAACTTCACCTTCGCCCCCGTCGTCGAGCGCGTGCGCCCGGCCGTGGTCTCGATCCGCGTCAAGGGCTTCGAGCCCGGTCCGCGCGAGGGCTGGGCCGAGAGCTTCCCCGACGTGCCCGAGGGCAGCCCGCTCGATCGCTTCTTCCGCGACTTCGGCGGCCCCGGACCGGGGCGCGGTCACGGTGGCGGTGGCTGGCGCCACGGCGGCCCGCGTCACGGTCAGGCCGTGACCTCGCAGGGCTCCGGCTTCATCATCTCCGCCGACGGCAAGCTCGTGACGAACCATCACGTGATCAAGAACGCCTCCGAGGTCACCGTGGTGATGGAGGACGGCACCGAGCTCCAGGCCAAGGTGATCGGCGCCGACGAGAAGACCGACGTGGCGCTCCTGAAGATCCAGGGCGGCCGCACCGACTTCCCCTCGGTCGCCTTCTCCACCGGCGACGCCCGCCCCGGCGACTGGGTGCTCGCGGTCGGCAACCCCTTCGGCCTGGGCGGCTCGGTCACCGCCGGTATCGTCTCCGCGCGGGGCCGTGAGATCGGCACCGGCCCCTACGACGACTTCCTTCAGATCGACGCCCCGATCAATCGCGGCAACTCCGGCGGACCCACCTTCGATCTCTCCGGCGCCGTGGTCGGCATGAACACCGCCATCTATTCGCCCTCGGGCGGCTCGATCGGCATTGGTTTCGCCATTCCCGCCGGGACGGTGCAGAAGGTCATCGCCCAGCTCGAGAAGGGCGGCGAGGTGGTGCGCGGTTGGCTCGGCGTGCAGATTCAGCCGATCGGCCGCGACATGGCCGAGGGGCTCGGCCTGAAGGACGCCCGCGGCGCCCTCGTGGCGGGCATCCAGGACGGCACACCGGCCGCCAAGGCGGGCCTCAAGGCCGGTGACGCCGTCGTCGCCGTCGACGGCCGCCCGGTCAAGAACTCGCGCGATCTCGCCCGCATGGTCGCCGGTTTCGAACCCGGCACCAAGATCAAGTTGACCGTCGTGCGCGACGGCAAGGAACGCCCGCTCGAGGTCGAGCTCGGCCGCATGCCCAAGGACGCCAAGGCCGGTGCCCCCTCCGCCCCGACCGACGGCGGCGGCACGTCGCTCACCGATCTCGGCCTGATGCTCGCCCCCGCCTCGGAGGTCGGCATCTCCGGCGGTGGCGTCGCGGTGGTCGATCTCGACCCGTCCGGCCTCGCCGCCCAGCGCGGCCTGCGCCCCGGCGACGTCCTGCTCGAGGTCCAGGGCCGTGCGGTCGCCACCGTCGCCGACGTCGGCGAGGCGGTCGCCGCCGCCCGCGCCGAGGGCCGCAAGGCCGTGCTGATGCGCGTGCGCTCGGCCGATGGAACCCGCTTCGTGCCGCTGCCCCTCGGCGGACGGTGATCTCTCTCCGCCGCCCCCGCGCTCCCGGCCCCCCCGTTCGCGCGCGGCATGTTGCGGTGGAAGACGCGGTCGGCGGCGGACTCCCCAGTCTGCCGCCGACCGTCGTTTCGAACTAAGGTGTCCTCATGCGAATCCTCATCGTCGAAGACGACCGCGAAGCGGCGGCCTATCTGGTCAAGGGTCTCAAGGAGGCCGGACACGTCGTCGAGCACGCCGCCGACGGCGAGGAGGGCGCCCACGCCGTGGCCACCGCCGCCTACGACGTCGTGGTGATGGACCGTATGCTGCCGCGCCGCGACGGCCTGTCGATCGTCCAGGACATGCGCGCGCGCGGCGACGTCACCCCCGTCCTCGTCCTCTCCGCCCTCGGTCAGGTCGACGACCGCGTCGACGGCCTTCGCGCCGGCGGCGACGACTACCTCGCCAAGCCCTACGCCTTCACCGAACTGCTCGCCCGTGTCGAGGCGCTCGCCCGCCGCCGCCGCCCCGGCGACGTCGAGACCAGCTATCGCGTCGGCGATCTCGTGCTCGATCGCCTGTCGCACGCCGTCTCGCGCGGCGGCGTCGAGATCGTGCTGCAGCCGCGCGAGTTCCGCCTGCTCGAATACATGATGAAGAACGCCGGGCAGGTGGTGACCCGCACCATGCTGCTCGAGAACGTCTGGGACTATCACTTCGATCCCCAGACCAACGTCATCGACGTCCACATGTCGCGACTGCGCGCCAAGATCGACAAGGGCCAGGACAAGCCGCTGATTCATACGGTGCGCGGAGCCGGCTACATGGTTCGTGAGCCGGCGAAATGACGATCGCTGCCCGCCTGCGCGACCGCCTGTCGTCCTTGGCGCGGCTGTTCCGCACCACGGCGGTGCGGCTGTCGCTGCTCTATCTGGTGGTCTTCGCCGCCTTCGCCGTGTTCCTGGTCGTCGCCGTCACCCACGACGCCGCCCGGATCATGACGCGTCAGCTTCACGAGGCGATCGACGCCGACGTCGAGATCCTTCAGGCGGAATACCGTCAGGGCGGCCTGCGCCGGCTGATCGAGGCGCTCGACGAGCGCGGCCGTCGCCCCGACGCCGGGCTCTACTACGTCGTCGACATCTCCGGCAACGCCATCGCCGGCAACGTCGCCGAACTGCCCTCCGCCGCCTTCTCGACCGAGGACGACGACGAGCCCCGCCCGCTCAACTACGGCCGCTTCGAGAACGGCGCCGAAATCGCCCACGTCGCGCTGGTGCGCGCGCTCACTCTCGACAACGGCTTTCGCGTCGTCGTCGGCCGTGACATCGGCGAGCGCGAGCGCCTGCGTCTCGTCTTCCGCAAGGCCTTCCGCTACATCGTCGTGATGATGGTGGTCATCGCCGGTCTCACCTGGTGGTTCCTGTCGCGCCGGGTGTTGAAGCGCATCGATCAGGTCTCCGCCGCCTCGCGCCGCATCGTCGAGGGCGACGTCTCCGGCCGCCTCGCCGTCACCGGCTCGGGCGACGAGTTCGATCGCCTCGCCGTCGGGCTCAACGACATGCTGGAGCGCATCGGCGGCCTGATGCGCGGCGTGCGCGAGGTCGGCGACAACATCGCCCACGACCTCAAGACCCCGCTCACCCGCCTGCGCAACCGCACCGAGGCCGCGCTCGCCGGACCGGAGAGCGTCGAAGCCTATCGTGACGCCCTCGAGGCCACTCTCGACGAATCGAACGGCCTGATGCGCACCTTCGACGCGCTTCTGACCATCTCGCGTCTGGAGGCGGGCTCGCGCGTGCGCGCCGACGACACGGTCGATCTCGCCGCCCTCGCCCGCGAGGTGGTCGAGCTCTACGAACCGCTCGCCGAGGAGGCGGGCGGCACCCTCGCCCTCGACGTCGCCCCCGCCGACCACGTCCTCGTCGGCAATCGCGAACTCCTTGCCCGGGCCCTCGCCAATCTGGTCGACAACGCCCTCAAGTACGGCCGCGCCGCCGACCGCCCCCCCGAGGTGACCGTCGCCGTCGCCGGGACCGGCGACACGCTCGCCCTCTCGGTCGCCGATCGCGGCCCCGGCGTGCCCGTGGCCGATCGCGATCGCGTGCTCGATCGCTTCGTCCGCCTGGAGGCGAGCCGATCGGCGCCCGGCTCCGGTCTCGGCCTCTCCCTCGTCGCCGCCATCGCCCGCCGCCACGGCCTCGCCCTCGCCCTGGAGGACGCCGCCCCCGGCCTGCGCGTCGTCCTGCGCGCCGCTCGCGGTTGAGCCGACCCCCTCTCTCCTCTCGACAGGCTCTTGCCGCGCGATATGGTCGCACCATGCGTGTTCGTACGTAGGGAACGAGCAGGCATCAGGGAGGAGAACACCATGTGTGAGATCTGTGATCGCAGGACGCTGGGACGTCGCGCGTTCCTCGGTATGGCCGGACTGGCCGCGGTGGCGGTGGCGTCCGGCTTTTCGGCGACACCCGTGGCCGCCGCGGGCGGGCCCAAGACCGATCTGACCGCCGATCAGGCGCTGGCGAAGCTGAAGGCGGGCAACGCCCGCTACGTCTCCGACGCTCAGGTCTGCGCCGCCGATCTCGGCGGCCAGCGCCACCACGTCTCCGCCGGTCAGGCGCCCTGGGCGACGATCGTCTCCTGCGCCGACAGCCGGGTCCCGCCCGAACTGCTGTTCGGCGGCGTCGGCCTCGGCGAACTCTTCGTCACCCGCAACGCCGGCAACCTCGCCGACACCGCCGTCATCGGCACCCTCGAATACGGTGCCGCCGTGCTCGGCTCGCCGCTGATCGTGGTGATGGGCCATCAGCGCTGCGGCGCGGTCGCCGCCGCCTGCGACGTCGCCATGAAGAACGCCATCTTCCCCGGCTCGATCGGCCAGATGATCGAACCGATCGTCCCCGCCGCCCTCGCGGTCAGGGACGCCCCCGGCGATCTGGTCGACAACGCCGTCCGCGAGAACGCCAGACGCACCGCCGCCCGCCTCGTCACCCACTCCTCGATCATCGCCGGGCTGGTCAAGGACGGGAAGGTCAAGGTCGTCGGCGCCTACTACGAGCTCGACAGCGGTAGGGTCGAATTCTTCGTCTGACGGATCGAAATCGCCGTTTTCGATCGAAAAATGCCGAGAAGGGTCCGATCGCCTCGCGCGATCGGGCCTTTCTCCCGCCCGAATTCGTCGAATCCGTCATCCCCGCAACTTGACCCGCGCCGCGCTTCGCCCTCATGTCTGCCGACCGCGCGACGACGGATCGAGCCGAGGGACTGCGAGACGATGAACGAGACGGCCGTGCAACCCCGCTCGCTGGCGCGACGGATCGATCGCACCATCACCCCGCCCGACCGCAAGGCCGTGGCCAACGCCTGGGGCCGCATCGCCGACCGCATGCGCTTTCAGGACGGCGCGCCGGACCTCTCCCCGCTCTGGGAGGCCGAGCCGCGGGCGAAGGTGTTCCTCGACGGTGTCTTCGCCAATTCGCCCTACCTCACCGATCTCGCCGGTCGCGACGTCGGCCGCCTCGCCCGCATCGTCGCCTCCGATCCGGCCGAGCTGATCGACCGCCTCGTCGCCGAGACCGACGCCCTCGCCCTCGACGACGAAGCCGAGCTGATGCGCCGCCTGCGTCTGGTCAAGCAGGAGGCCGCGCTCGCCATCGGCCTCGCCGACATCGGCGGCGTCTGGGACACCATGGAGGTGACCGGCGCGCTCACCCGCATCGCCGACGCCACTCTGCACGCCGCCTGCCGCTTCTGCCTGCGCGAGGCCGCCCGGCGCGGCAAGATCGAGCTGCCCGACCCCACCGACGCCGCCGTCGGCTCGGGCTGGATCATCCTGGCGATGGGCAAGTACGGCGCCTTCGAGCTCAACTACTCCTCCGACATCGACCTGATCGTCTTCTTCGATCGCGACCGCGTGAAGCTCGCCGACCCCGACGAGGCGACCGACCTCTACGTCAAGCTCACCAAGCGCATGGTCAAGATCATGCAGGAGCGCACCGCCGACGGTTACGTCTTCCGCGTCGACCTGCGCCTGCGGCCAGATCCCGGCGCCACGCCGATCGCCATGAGTCTCGACGCCGCCTTTCAGTACTACGAGAGCATGGGCCAGAACTGGGAACGCGCCGCCCTCATCAAGGCCCGCTCCTGCGCCGCCGACGTCGCCGCCGGTGAGAGCTTCATCAAGGAGATCCGCCCCTTCATCTGGCGCAAGTACTTCGACTACGCCGCCATCGCCGACGTCCATTCGATCAAGCGCCAGATCCACGCCCACAAGGGCCACGGCGAGATCGCCGTCCACGGCCACAACGTCAAGCTCGGCCGCGGCGGCATCCGCGAGATCGAGTTCTTCGTCCAGACCCAGCAGCTGATCGCCGGTGGCCGCGACCCGAGCCTGCGCGGTCGCGCCACCCTGGAGATGCTCGGCCGTCTCGTCGAGAAGGGCTGGATCGAACAACGCGTGCGCGAGGAGCTGATCGAGGCCTATCGCTTCCTGCGCAACGTCGAGCACCGTATCCAGATGGTCGCCGACGAGCAGACCCACTGCCTGCCCGAGGACGACGCCGGGGTGCTGCGCATCGCCCGCCTGATGGGCATGAAGACGATCAAGGAGTTCGCCGCCGCCCTGCGTCGCCGCCTCGAGACCGTGCAGGGCCACTACGCCCGCCTGTTCGAGGGCGCGCCCGAACTCTCCGCCGGCATCGGCAACCTCGTCTTCACCGGCGATCAGGACGACCCCGGCACCCTCGACACCCTGTCGTCGATGGGCTACCGCCGCCCCTCCGACGTCACCGCCGCCATCCGCGCCTGGCACTTCGGCCGCTACGCCGCCACCCGCTCCACCGTCGCGCGCGAGCGCCTGACCGAACTGACGCCGGTGCTGCTCACCGCCCTCGCCGAGACCGACAACGCCGACGCCGCCTTCCTCGCCTTCGACCGGCTCGTGGCCAAGCTTCCGGCGGGCGTGCAGATCTTCTCGCTCCTGGTCTCCAACCCGTCGCTCCTGCGCCTGCTCGCCGCCATCACCGGCGCCGCGCCCAAGCTCGCCGAGACCATCGGCCGCCGCCCGCGCGTGCTCGACGCACTGATGGAACCCGCCTTCTTCGACGGCGTGCCGAGCGAGGCCGACCTCGACGAGCGCCTCGCCGTCACCTTCGCCGAGGCGCGCGACTACGAGGACCTGCTCGATCGCGCCCGTATCTTCGGCCAGGAGCAGCTGTTCCTGATCGGCGTGCGCGTGCTCACCGGCACGCTCTCCGCCGTCCAGGCGGGCGAGGCCTACGCCACTCTCGCCGGCGTCCTGGTGCGCGGCCTGCTGAGTGCGGTGGAGACCGAGTTCGCCCGCGCCCACGGCCGGGTCGTGGGGGGAGGGGCGGCCGTGGTCGCCATGGGCAAGCTCGGCGGACGCGAGATGACCGCCTCGTCCGACCTCGACCTCATGCTCCTCTACGACTTCGATCCCGCCAGCGAGGCCTCCGACGGCGAGCGCCCGCTCGCCCCCTCGCAGTACTACATCCGCCTCACCCAGCGCCTCGTCGCCGCTCTGTCGGCCCCGACCGCGCAGGGGTTGCTCTACGAGGTCGACTTCCGCCTGCGCCCCTCCGGCAGCAAGGGACCGATGGCCACGCGGCTCTCCGCCTTCGCGAGCTATCACGCCGAGGAGGCCTGGACCTGGGAGCACATGGCGCTGACCCGCGCTCGCGTCGTCGCCGCCGATCCCGCCTTCCGCGCCCGCGCCGAGGCCGCGATCCACGATGCTCTGGTGCGTCCGGTCGATCCCGACAAGCTGCGCGCCGACGTGATCGAGATGCGCGGCCTCATCACCCAGGAGAAGGGCACCAGCGACCCCTGGGACATCAAGCAGGTCGAGGGCGGTCTGGTCGACGTCGAGTTCGTCGCCCAATATCTGATGCTGCGCCACGGCTCGGAGAACCCGGCGCTCTTCTCCACCTCGACCGCCGACGCGCTCGCCCGCCTCGCCGCCGCCGGCGTGCTCGGCGCGACCGAGTTCGACGTCCTCGCTCCGGCGCTGCGCCTCTACCAGGGCCTGACCCAGGCGCTGCGCATCGCCTCCGACGGGGCCTTCGCGCCCAAGGAGGCGCCGCGCGGCCTGATCGACCTGCTGGTGCGGATCGGCGAACTGCCGGACTTCTCCACGCTCCAGGCCGATCTGGTCGAGACCGAGAAACGCGCCCACGCCGTCTACGAGCAGATCGTCGGCAAGGCCAAGCGCAAACGCGCCGCTCACTGACGGCCCCACATGGACGAAATGTAACCTCGCGACAAAGTCGCCGAAAGGTTGCCCCCGCTAGTGTCCTCTTCGAAGCGTCGGACCGGCTCCGCTTCCCCCCGAGGAGCCGCCGACGAACCTGGAGAGACGACATGAAGACCCTGACCAAGATCCTGATCGGCGCCGGTGTTCTGGCCATCGCCGGCGGCGGCGTCGCCCTGGCGCGCGGCCCCGGCGGCTGCGGCCCCATGGGCGGCCCGATGGGTGGCCCCATGCGCGGCGCGATGGTCGAGAAGATGTTCGAGCGCTTCGACGCCGACAAGGACGGTGCCGTGACCACGGCCGAGTTCCTCGCCGTCGCCGCCGCCCCCTTCGACAAGATCGACGCCAACCACGACGGCGTCCTCGACAAGACCGAGATCGAGACCTGGATCGGTCGCCGCGCCCCCGAGGAGGCGATGAAGCACTTCCTGGCGATGCACGACCTCGACGGTGACGGCAAGGTCACCAAGGCCGAGTTCGAGAAGCCGATGAAGAAGCGCTTCGCCCTCTACGACCGCAACGACGACGGCAAGGTCACCAGGGACGAGATCGCCGTGATGGCGATGGGCAAGGGCCACGGCCGTCATCACGGTTGGGGAATGAACGGCCCCGGCCACGGTTGGCAACAGGGCGGCTGGGGTCCCGGCGGCATGGGCGGCATGGGCCCCGGCATGGGCGGCATGGGTCCCGGCATGGGCGGCATGGGCTGGGGACCGCAGGGTGGCCCGCAGATCCCGCCGGCCAAGTGAGATCGCGCCCCGTGGAGGTCCGCCCCCTCGGGCCTTCACGGGGAGGCGCATCGCGCCTTGCCCTTCCGATTCTCCTCACGAAGTCTCGGGAATCACCACAAGTCGTTGAAAGTGAACGAACATGAATCGGGACGCGCTGCCCCCGCCCCCCCGAATCTCCGCTTGAACGTGAAGTACCCGCCGCTCGTGTCGAATCGAAACGTGAACACGCCTCGATTCTCGACGTGAAGACGAAGTTCCCCTGATCGACCACGTGAACGGCGCCGTTCCCCCCGGCGCCGTTTTCGTGTCTCGATCGTGGGGGAGGGGCTCACGCCGCGGGGTGGGCGTCCTCGGTCGGTTCGGTCTCGTGCGGTCGGGCCGGCAGCGTCAGCGTCACCGTGGTGCCGACGTCGGGCGTCGAGACGATCGTCATGGTGCCGCCGTGCAGCTCCACCAGCGACCGGGCGATGGCGAGCCCCAGCCCCGATCCCTTGTGCGACTTGGTGAACTGGTTCTCGACCTGGACGAACGGCCGCCCGAGCGAGGCGATGTGCTCGGCCGAGATGCCGATGCCGGTGTCCTCGATCCGGATGGCGACCTGTCCGTCGCGCGCCTTGGCCTCGAGCCGGACCAGCCCGCCGGTCGGCGTGAACTTGATCGCGTTCGACAGGAGATTGAGCACGACCTGCTTGACCGCGCGCCGATCGCCGATGAACTCGAGTCCCGGTTCGACCTCCGGCGTCAGCGTCAGGCTCTTCTCCTCCGCCGCATGCGCGATGATCCGAGTCGTCTCGGCCAGGATCTCGTCGAGCGAGACGCGCTCGCGCGCCAGCTCCATCCGCCCCGCCTCGATCTTCGACATGTCGAGAATGTCGTTGATGACGTTGAGCAGGAACATGCCGCTGTCGTGGATGTCGCGGCTGTACTCGGCGTACTTCTCCGGCCCGAACGCCCCCATCATCCCCTGGCTCATGATCTCGGAGAAGCCGATGATCGCGTTGAGCGGGGTGCGCAGCTCGTGGGAGATGTTGGCGAGGAAGTCCGACTTGATCTTGTTGGCCTCCTCGGCGCGCACCTTCTCCTCGGAATACTTCTCCGCCAGTTCGACCAGCTGCTGCGCCTGGATCTCCAGTTTGCGCCGCGAGGAGCGCAGATCGAGCACCGTGCCCATCAGCCGCTTCTCGCTCTCGATCAGCCGTTCCTCGTGCCGCTTGAGCTGGGTGATGTCGGTGCCGACCGAGACGAAGCCGCCGTCCTTGGTGCGCCGCTCCGAGATCTGCAGCCAGCGCCCCTCGTCGATCTCCGCCTCGAACGAGCGCGATCCGTCCTCCGGTGCCCCGCCCTCGACCTCGGTCGGCTGATGCACCAGCGGCTGGCGCGCGGTCTTCATGACGTCCTCGTAGGCCACGCCGGGACGGATGTCCTGGTCGGTGAGCCCGTGCAGCTGCTGATACTTCGAATTGCACATCACCAACCGGTTGCCGGCGTCCCACAGCACGAACGCCTCCGAGATCGTCTCGATCGCGTCGCGCAGGCGCAGGTCGGCGGTGGCGGTGGTTTCGACCAGATGCCGGTGCTCGGTGATGTCGGCGGCGATGCCGACCAGATGGCGCGAGCCGGTCTCGGTGCGGTCGACCACCTCGGCGCGCACTCGGAACCACAGCCACGTCCCGTCGGCGCGGCGCAGACGGAAGGCCTTGTCGAGCGTGTCGACCGTGCCCGCGACCAGCTGGTCGGCGAGGCGGCGGAAGTCGACGTCGTCGGGATGGGCGATGCGGCAGATCTCGGCGAAGCCGATCAGCCCGGCCGAGCTCTCGAGCCCGAGCATCTCGAACATCGACGCCGACCAGTAGAACCGCCCGCGCGCCAGATCCCAGTCCCAGAACCCGCAGCGCCCGCGCTTGAACGCGGTCTCGGTCCGCGCCGAGGTCAGCGCATAGAGCGCGTCGGCGGAATTGGCCCGGAGCGCCTGGGCGAAATAGGCGTAGGTCAACACCAGCAGGATCACGGCGGTGAACACGAACAGCGTCACGTTGGAGCGCAGCGACCGCCGCCAGTCGGAGAAGATGGCCTCTTCCGGCTGGAACACGGCGACCGAACCGATGCCGCCGTCGATGTGATGCACCGTCGCCAGCACCTGCCGCCCGTCGGTCAGCGTCGTCGACAACACGCCCGCCCGCGCGCCGAAGGTGAGGAGCGGCTGCGCCGGGCCGAACACCTCGCCGAGATTGCGCTTCTCGAGGCTCGGATCGATCGGTCGCGTCAGCACCACCGTGCCCTCGCCGTCGGCGAGCAGGATCTGGCGCCCGTTGGCGGTGGCGCGCGGCGGCAGCACTTCGGAGAAGATCGGCCGCGCCGCCTCGGTGAGGCCGCCCTCGATCGCCCGGTTCTCGGGTCGGCCGAGCTGGGCCGCGAGCGTGGCGGCGACCAGGATGGTCTCGTCGCGCGCGCCGTCCTCGAGCGCCTGACGCGTCTCCATCACCCCGACCAGACGGGTCAGGGCGAGCACGGCGACGAAGGTGACGATGAGCACCGGGATCGACCGGCGCAGCAGCGGCTCGGCCCGGACGATGTGGCGGTAGCTCGGGCTCGCCAGGAGGTGAATGTGCCCATCGAGGCGCGAACGGCCGAAGAGCGCCGCCAGCCTGGACGGAATCCATGACGTCTCATGGGCAGCGCCGGTCTGCGCCATGTGTGGGACCCCCCGGTCGCTGAAGTGAGCTTCGGCGCCGTCGATACCCCCACGGACCGCCCCGAATCACCTTCATTTGAATCGAGGGGAATCGCCTTGTCCATAGGCGTTGGCACGGAGGGAATCGAAACGGCCGCGCCTTCCGGGCGCGGCCGTCGAAGTCTCGTTTCCGGTCGCCTCGCGCCTCACCCGAGCGAGCGCTCGGCGATGTCGGCGACGTCGCGCGACAGGCCGGGCCTCGCCGCCACCCGCTTCAGTTCCGCCTCCGCGTAGGCCCGCCGCCGCGGCTCCAGCGCCCGCCACGATCGGAACGTCGACAGGAGCCGCGAGGCCACCTGCGGATTGATCCGATCGAGCGTCAGCACCTGATCGGCGACGAAGGCGAAGCCCGCGCCGTCGGCCCGGTTGAACTGGGTCTGATTGCCCGAGGCGAAGGTGGTGATCAGCGCCCTGACCCGATTGGGATTCGTGATGGCGAACGAGGGATGGGCGGTGAGCGCCCTGACCCGGTCGAGCGCGCCGGCGACCGGCGCCGTCGCCTGGACCGTCAGCCACTTGTCGATCACCAGCGGGTCGTCGGCGAAGCGGTCGTGGAAGTCGGAGAGCATCGCCTCGGCGTCCGGTAGATCCGCCGTCACCGCGATCGCCAGCGCCGCCAGTCGGTCGGTCATGTTGTCGGCCGCCGCATAGGCCGCCGCCGCCTGTGCCCGATCGCCGCCGCGCACCAGATAGTCGAGCGCCGCGTTGCGCAGCGACCGCCGCCCCGCCGCCGCCGCGTCGAAGCCGAACGGCCCGGTCGGCGCCAGCCGTCGATGCAGATCGGCGAAGGCATCGCGCCCGGCCTCGGCGATCGCCCCGCGCAGGAGATCGCGCGCGGCGAGAATGGCGTCCGGATCGACGTCGGCGCCGAGCTCTCGCGCCACGTCGGCCTCCGTCGGCAGGCCGATCGCCAGTGCCCGGAAGTCGGGATCGAGCCGTTCGTCGGCCGCGACCGCCGCGAAGGCGGCGGCGATGCGCCCGTCGAGCACCGCGCGCGTCCCCGCCCGGATCGCCGCGCTCGCCTCCACCAGCGCCTTCATCGCCAGAGTCTGCCCGGCCTGCCAGCGGTTGAACGCGTCGCCGTCGTGGGCGGCCAGGAACAGCACTTCGTCGGTCGAGAGCCCCGTGGTCAGCTTCACCGGCGCCGAGAACCCGCGCATCAGCGACGGCACCGGCCGGACCGCCAGCCCCTCGAACACCACCTCGTGCCGCGCCTCCTCGAGCACGACCACGTCGCCGCGCAGCTCCGCGCCCGTGACGCGGCTCGGCGTCACCTCCTCGCCCCCCGGCCCGACCAGGCCGAAGCGGACGGGAATGGTCATCGACTTCTTCGAGGGTTGGCCCGGCGTCGGCGACACGGTCTGATCGAACACGATCTTCAGCGCCCCGGCGCCCGCGTCCCACGACACCGCCGCCATCACCTCCGGCGTGCCGGACTGGGTGTACCAGAGCATGAAGCGCGAGAGATCGCGCCCCGACACCTCGGCGAAACAGGCGAGGAAGTCCTCCACCGTCGCCGCTTCGCCGTCGTGGCGCGCGAAATAGAGGTCCATGCCCGCCCGGAACGTCTCGCGCCCGAGCAGCGTCGCCAGCATGCGCACCACCTCCGCGCCCTTCTCGTAGACGGTCGCTGTATAGAAGTTGTTGATTTCCTTATAGGTATCTGGCCGCACCGGGTGGGCGAGGGGCCCCGCGTCCTCCGGGAACTGGTGGCTCTTCAGGAGCCGCACGTCGGAGATGCGCTTGACCGGGCGCGAGCGCTGGTCGGCCGAGAACTCCTGGTCGCGATAGACCGTCAGCCCTTCCTTGAGGCAGAGCTGGAACCAGTCGCGGCAGGTGATGCGGTTGCCGGTCCAGTTGTGGAAGTATTCGTGCGCGATCACGCCCTCGATGTGGGCGTAGTCGAGATCGGTCGCCGTCTTCGGGCTGGCCAGCACGTACTTGTCGTTGAAGACGTTGAGCCCCTTGTTCTCCATCGCCCCCATGTTGAAGTCGCCGACCGCCACGATCATGAACACGTCGAGATCGTACTCGCGCCCGAACGCCTCCTCGTCCCAGCGCATCGACCGCTTCAGCGCGTCGAGCGCGTAGTCCGCCTTGTCGCCGCGCCCGTGCTCCACGTGGATCTCGAGCGCCACCTCGCGCCCCGACATCGTCGTGAACCGGTCGGCCACCACGTCGAAGGTGCCCGCCACCATCGCGAACAGATAGGACGGCTTGGGGAACGGATCGTGCCACACCGCGAAGTGCCGTCCGTCGGGAAGATCGCCGCCGTCGACCCGGTTGCCGTTGGCGAGCAGATGCACCGCGTCCGCCTTCGCCGCCTCCACCCGCGTGGTGTAGACCGCCAGCACGTCCGGCCGATCGAGGAAATAGGTGATGCGCCGGAAGCCCTCGGCCTCGCACTGGGTGCACCAGTTGCCCGAGGTGCGATAGAGCCCCATCAGCTTGGTGTTCTCCGCCGGCCGGAGCCGCGTCGTCACCGTGAGAACGAACGGCCCGGCCGGTGGCGCGAGGAGGTCGAACCCCTGCGGCCCCGCCCGGTAGGCGTCCGGCCCCAGCGCCACGCCGTCGAGCGCCGCCGCGACCAGCTCGAGCTCGTCGCCGTCGAGATGCAGGACGGTGCCCGCCGCCGTCCCCTCGCGCGCGACGAAGGTGGTCGCGGCGGTGACGATCGTCTCCTGCGCGCCGAGTCGGAAGTCGAGCGAGACCTCGGTGATTCGATAGGGCGTCGGCGCATAGTCGCCGAGGCGGACGGCACCGCCCGCGCGTTCCGTGGCGAGATCCATGATGATCCTCCTTGCTCCTCTGGCCGGCTCGGTCGGTCCGAGCCGCGCTGCGTGCCCCGAGCAAGGATTCGCTGGTGGGCACGAGCATCGTGAATTCGGGGACGACGGGAATACTCTCTCCGCGCCGTTCGCACCATGAAACTCTTCGCGCCTCGTCGTCGTTGATATCGATCATTCGCGAGGCGCGGTCGCCATTACGCTGGGGTGAGCGCCGCGCCCCCCGCGCCCGGCCGCCGTCGCCCCGCTTGACCCGTCACCGTCACTCGCGTTATGACTGACGAATTACGAAATTCGTCAGTCGATCATTCTCCGCCGTTCGATCGGTGTCGAGCGAGCGGCTCCCGAGGTCTCTCGCGGTCGAGGAGGTCGCCATGGTTCCCCCCGCTGCCCCCGGCGACGATCGCCCCGACACCCGCCATCGCATTCTCGACGTCGCCGATCGCCTGTTCCGGCACTACGGCTACGACAAGACCACCGTCGCCGACATCGCCCGCGAACTGTCGATGTCCTCGGCCAACGTCTATCGCTTCTTCGGCTCGAAGCTCGAGATCGTCGAGGCGATCGCGCGCGCCATGTTCGCCGAGCGCCATCGCATCAATCTCGAGATCCTCGCCTCCGAAGGCGCTCCGTCCGAACGCCTGCATCGTCTCCTGGTCGAGAATCATCGGCAGTCGGTCCTCACCCTGACCTGCGACCGCAAGGTCCACGACATGGTCGAGATCGCCATGGCCCAGCAGTGGCCGGCGATCGAGGCCCATCTCGCCCAGTTCGCCGACGTCATCGAGGAGCTGATCCACCAGGGCGTGGCGGCGGGCGAATTCGCCGTCGCCGACACCCGCCGCGCCGCCGTCTGCGCGCGCCAGAGCTTCGTCTCGATGATCCACCCGACCCTGATCGTCCACTGTTCCGACGACCGCGAACGCGCCGGTCCGGAGGAACTCGCCGATTTCGTCGTCGGTGCCCTGCGCCGTCGCTGACCACCCGCTTCTCGGATCGTCCCTCGCCCGGCGAGCGATCCGCACCAGGAGGAACCGCCCCATGACGCCCCCCGCGCCGCGCCGTCTGGTCGCCCTCGCCGTCGCCTCGCTCGGCCTTCTCGCCCTCGTCGGCTGCAAGGAGGAGAAGGCGGCCGAGGGTGGCGAACCCGTCCGCCCGGTCAAGACCGTGACCGTCGCCGACGGCACCGAGGCCCGCACCCTGCGCTATTCCGGCTCCGTCCGCGCCCGCGTCGAGACCGCGCTCGGCTTCCGTGTGCCCGGCAAGATCACCGAACGCCTCGTCGACGTCGGCGAGCGGGTCGAGAGCGGTCGCGTCCTCGCCCGCCTCGATCGCACCGACCTGAAACTGTCGCTCCAGGCGGCCGAGGCCAATCTGCGCGCCGCCAGGTCGCGCGTCGACGTCGCCGAGGACAGCCGCTCCCGCGCCCGCACCCTCAACACCAAGGGCTTCGTCGCCGACAGCAATCTCGATCGCGCCGCCCTCGAGGCCGATCAGGCCAAGGCCGCGCTCGAGGCCGCCGTCTCCGCCCGCGATCAGGCGGTCAATCAGCTCGCCTACGCCGATCTCGCCGCCGACGCCGAGGGCATCGTCACCGAGATCCGCGCCGACGTCGGTCAGGTCGTCGCCGCCGGCACGCCGGTGGTGAGCCTCGCCCGCGACGACGAGAAGGAGGTGGCCATCGCCGTGCCCGAGCAGGACGTGGTGCGCTTCGCCCGCGACCAGCAGGTCCGCGTCCGCTTCTGGGCCGATCGCGACCTCGCGCTCCCCGGTCGCGTCCGCGAGATCGCCGGCTCCGCCGACCCCGCCTCGCGCACCTACGCCATCCGCGTCAGCCTGCCCGCCGACGAACGCGTCCGCCTCGGCATGACCGCCACCGTCGAGGCCGACGTCCCCGTCGCCGCCGGATCGATCGTCCTGCCGCTGACCGCGCTCGCCGAGGCGAACGGTCGGCCGCGCGTGTGGGTGGTCGATCCCGCCACCGCCACCGTCGCCCCGCGCGACGTCGTGCTCGGCCCGGTCGCCTCCGACGGCGTGCGCATCGTCTCCGGCATCGGCGTCGGCGACGTGATCGTCGTCGCCGGAACCCAGTTCCTGGTGCCCGGCAAGAAGGTGGCGCTGCCCGCGCAGACCACCGAATCCGCCGCCCGCTGACCCCGCCCCGAGCCCGTCCCTCGTCGACGAGGAGTTCCTCCCCGTGTTCCACGCCTCGCTGCCCGGACAGGACTTCAACCTCTCCCGTTGGGCGATCCGCCACGGTCATCTGACCCGTTTCTTCTTCGTGCTGACGGTGATCGGCGGCCTGATGGCCCTGTTCTCGCTCGGCCAGAAGGAGGATCCGGACTTCACCTTCCGCGTCATGGTCGTTCAGGCCGCCTGGCCCGGCGCCAGCCTGGAGGAGATGCAGGATCAGGTCGTCGACAAGATCGAACGCAAGCTCCAGGAGACCCCCGGCCTCGAGAACGTGAAGTCCTACACCCGGGCCGGATCGGCGGTGATCCTGGTGTCGATTCGCGGCGACGTGTTCGGCCGCGACGTCGCCGACGCCTTCTATCAGGTGCGCAAGAAGGTCGGCGACATCGCCTCGACCTTCCCCGCCGGGGTGATGGGCCCGTGGTTCAACGACGAGTTCGGCGACACCTACGTCGCTCTCTACGCCTTCACCGGCGAGGGCTTCTCCTTCCCCGAGCTGAAGAGCTTCGCCAAGCGCGCCCGTGACGCCGTCCTCACCGTCCCCGGCGTCGAGAAGGCGCCGATCCTCGGCGATCAGGACGAGAAGATCTGGGTCGAGGTGTCGTCGAAGACGCTGGCCGAACGCGGCATCTCCGCCCTCTCGATCGCCGAGGCCCTCGCCCAGCAGAACGGCCAGAGCCCGGCCGGTCGCATCGAGACCGGCGCCCGCTCCGTCCGCATCGCCGTCGACGGCGCCGTGCGCACCCTCGACGATCTGCGCGAGCTGCGCATCCGTGCCGGTCGCGAGGTCATCCGCCTCGGCGACGTCGCCACCGTGTCGCAGGGCCTGATCGATCCCCCCGAGCGCCGCTTCCGCTACCAGGGCCGCGACGCCGTCGTGCTCGGCGTGGTCATGGCCAAGGGCCGCAACGTCACCACCCTCGGCGAGCAGGTCGCCGGGGTCGTCCACGGCGTCGAGGCGAGCCTGCCGCTCGGCGTCGAGGTCGGCCGCATCTCCGATCAGCCCAAGGTGGTCGCCAATTCGATCAAGGAGTTCTTCAAGGCCCTGGTCGAGGCGTTGGCCATCGTGCTGGCGGTGTCGTTCCTGTCGATCGGCTGGCGCGCCGGCATGGTGGTGGCCATCACCATTCCGCTGGTGCTCTGCGCCACCTTCGCGGTGATGCAGGTGATGGGCATCGACCTCCAGCGCATCTCGCTCGGCGCGCTGATCATCTCGCTCGGCCTCCTGGTCGACGACGCCATGATCGCGGTGGAGATGATGGAGCGCAAACTCGACGAGGGTCTCGACAAGATCTCCGCGGCGAGCTTCGCCTACACCTCGACCGCCTTCCCGATGCTGACCGGCACGCTCGTCACCACGGCGGGCTTCATCCCCGTCGGCTTCGCCAAGTCGACGGCGGGCGAATACGTCAACTCGCTGTTCTGGGTCGTCGGCATCTCGCTGGTGGTGTCGTGGGTCGCCGCGGTCTACTTCACCCCGTGGATCGGCAATCTTCTTCTCAAGGCCCGCCCCCACACCGGCGAACACCGCGACGCCTACGACACCCGCTTCTATAGGATGCTGCGCGCGACCGTCTCCTGGTGCGTGCGCCGCCGCCTGTTGGTGCTGGCGCTGACGCTGGGTGCCTTCTTCGTCGGCATCGCCGGGTTCAAGTTCATCCCCAAGAGCTTCTTCCCGGCCTCGACCCGGCTCGAGCTCCTGGTCGACCTGTGGTTCCCCGAAGGCACCTCGATCGCCGAGACCGACGCTCAGACGCGCGCGCTCGAGAAGCGCATCATGGCCGACCCCGATCAGACCTTCGTCGCCACCTTCGTCGGCGAGGGCGCCCCGCGCTTCTACCTGCCGCTCGACCAGCAGCTGCGCAACCCGAACTTCTCCGAGCTCCTGGTGGTGTCGAAGGATCTCGCCGCCCGCGATCGGCTCGTCGGCAGGATCCGCGCGATCCTCGCCGCCGACTTCCCCTCGATCCGCTTCAAGGTCGATCGTCTCTTCAACGGTCCCCCGGTCGGCTGGGCGGTGCAGATGCGCGTCACCGGCCCCGACCGCAAGGAGGTGCGCCGCGTCGCCGACGAGGTCACCGTCGCCTTCCGCGCCGATCCGGCCCTCTCCACCGTCCACGACGACTGGCTGGAACCGGTCCCGGCCCTGCGTCTCGTCGTCGATCAGGATCGCGCCCGCGCCCTCGGCGTCACCTCGCAGACCATCCGCCAGACCCTCCAGGCCGCGCTCAGCGGCGTGCCGATCGGCGAGTTCCGCGAGAGCGACGAGGCCGTCTCGATCGTGCTGCGCGAGGCCGAGAGCGGGCGCTCGCTGCTCACCGCCGTCGAGGAGGCCTACGTCCCCACCGCCACCGGTCGATCGGTGCCGATGTCCCAGGTCGCCCGCGTCGTGCCCGTGCTCGAGGCCGGCATCGAGTGGCGCCGCAATCGCCTGCCCTCGATCACCGTGCGCGGCATCATTCCCGACGGCATGCCCTCCAACGACGTCACCCAGCGCATCTACGACGGCCTGAAGCCGCTGCGTGACCGGCTCGCCCCCGGCTATTCGATCGAGATGCAGGGCGCGGTCGAGGAATCCGCCAAGAGCCAGGCCTCGATCGCCGCCAAGGCGCCGGTCATGATCCTGGTCATGCTGGTGCTGCTGATGATCCAGCTCCAGCACTTCGGCAAGACCATGCTGGTGTTCATGACCGCCCCGCTCGGCCTGATCGGCGCCTCCGCCGCGCTGCTGGCGACCGGCTCGGCCTTCGGCTTCGTGGCGATCCTCGGCGTCATCGCGCTCGCCGGCATCATCATGCGCAACTCGGTCATCCTCATCGACCAGATCGATCAGGACATGGCCGCCGGGCACCACCCCTGGCACGCCACCGTCGAGGCGGCGGTGCGCCGGTTCCGCCCGATCATGCTGACGGCGGCGGCGGCGGTGCTGGCGCTGATCCCGATCGCCCAGTCGGCGTTCTGGGGGCCGATGGCCTACGCCATGATGGGCGGCATCCTCGCCGCCACCGTGCTCACCATCCTGGTGTTGCCGGCCGCCTTCGCGCTCGCCTTCCGCGTCCGCGAGCCGGAGGGCAGCGACGAGGAACTGCGCCGCGATCTCGGCGGTTCGGTGGAGATGGGTTTCGACGATCCGGTCGCGCCCGTGGCCGAGCGGGGCTGAGGCCCCGTCGATCCCGCCGTCGCCGGGGGCACCGCGCCCGGTTCACCGCGCCGGCGGCGGCGTCGGCGGCCCGTCCGACTGCCGCACCACCAGGGCCACCGGCCAGCGCCGAATCGGCTCGATCGGCTTGCGGTCGCGCATCGCCACCAGCACCTCGATCGCATGGCGGGCCATGTCGAACATCGGCGCCTGGATCGCCGTCGTCGCCGGCGTGCCGTGCCGGAGCGTGGCGCTGTCGCCGTAGCTGATCACCGACACGTGTCGCCCCACCACCCACGGCGAGGCCGCCAGCGCGGTCAGCCCGCCGATGGTCATGCGATTGGTGAGATAGACCAGCGCCGTCGGCGGCAGGCGCGCCGCCTCCAGGATGCGCCGTGTCGCCTCGCGCCCGCCGTCCTCGGTCAGATTGGCGAATTCGGCCTCGCAGCTCATGCCGAACCGCCGCGCCTCCGCCTCCATGTGCTCGAGCCGCGACAGCGCGAAGTCGAAGCCGCCGCTCGGCACCACGCAGGTGATCGCGGAGTGGCCGAGCCCGCTCAGCCGCTCGCAGATCGCCCGCGCGCCCTGCTGGTCGTCCGAGGACACGGTCGTCACCTCGGGATCGTGCCGCAACTCGGCCGACAGCGCCACGAACGGCAGACCGAACCGCTTCAGTGCCGCGATGCGGGGGTCCTCCCGCCGCGCCCGCATCAAGAGCACGCCGTCGACGCGCCGCTCCTCGATCGCGCGGTGGAACGCCTCCGCGTCCCGCCCCACCGGCAGCGTGCCGCCGGTGTCGTCGCCGGTCGGCAGCAGCAGCAGATCCTGGCCCAGTTCCGTCAGCCGCGACCACGCGCCGACGAAGGCCGAATAGAGATAGGAATCCTCCATCGCCCCCGGCCCGCTCGGCAGCGCCACGCCGATCGCGTCGGCGCGGCCCTTCTGCAGACGCCGCGCCGTGGCGTTGGGCACGTAGCCGATCCGCTGCGCCTCGGCGCGCACGCGCGCACGCGTTTCCTCCGCCACGTCGGAATAGTCCGCGAGCGCTCGAGAAACGGTGGTGACGCTGATCCCTAGCGCCTTTGCGATGAGTCGGAGCGACATGAGAGCTATCGTACAGAATTGGAAGCGAATCGGTAAGTGGTCAGTCTATCTCCGTCCACTGACGCGTATCTCTGGACCGAGTCTTGAGTTCCGCCAAGTCGCAAGGTGAAATTACACATGGGCCTTTCCTTGGTGCACCCTAGTGCTTCCGCAGTGGGCGCGAGTGTTCCCGGCACATTCCGTCGGGGAAACTTCCGAACTGTCGGAAAGGGTTCCGCGATGCGGGTGAATGACGAAAACGTCAATTTCCGGGAGGCGAACTATGCGATGAGATCGCGTTGCGCGAGCGGTCCTCGCGAGATCTTTCGCGCCGCCGGCCGCGGGGGAGGGCGGACCGGAGGCGATCCGTCGCGGGGCCAGGGTGCGGTGATTCGTCCCTCCACCGCTCCCCCTCGTTCCCCTTCGCCGATCTCGCCCTAGGTTGACGATCTTCACCCGAGAGTGTCTATCGATGACCTCGCCGTGACCTGAAAACCTGTGCGGCCGACGCCGCGATCGGAGACGAGACATGTCGCTCACCGTTGAGTCCGTTCTTTCCGCGCTGTCCGGTCTCGCCGGTCCCGACGGGGTCACCCCGTTGAACGCCTCGCCGGCGCTTTCGGACGTCGTCGTGGACGGAGACCGTGTCTATTTCTCGATCGCCGTCGATCCGGCCCGCGCCGAGGAGATGGAGA
>JBEOKB010000221.1:0-11942 GCA_040275425.1 Siculibacillus sp.
CGACCCCGCGCGCCGGCCCGCTCCCACCGCCCCGGCCAAGAAGCCGGGCCGCCCCGCCCTGCCTCCTTCGGTGTTCTCGCCCAACGTCACCGGCATCGGTGGTGCCGCCGCGCCGCAGCTGCGCGGTTCCGGCCAGAGCCCGGTGCCCGACGGCCCCGTCGACCGCGCCGACGCCGCCTATGCCGCCTATCAGCGCGGCTTCTATCTCCAGGCTCTGGCCCTCGCCCTTCCCGCCGCCGAGGCCGGGGAACCGGCCGCCATGACCCTGATCGGCCTGCTCTACGAGGGCGGGCTCGGCATCCCCGTCGATCTCGACAAGGCGGTGCGCTGGTACGGCCTCGCCGCCGATCGCGGCGATCGCGAGGCCGCCGCCGCCCTCGGCCTGATGGCCGCCGAGGGACGCGGCCTTCCGAAGGACCCCGCGCGCGCCTGGACCCTGTTCGCCGCCGCCGCCGCCAAGGACCAGCCCAACGGCCTCTTCAACGGCGCGCTGATGATGATGGACGGCCGCGACGCCCCCCACGACGTCGACAAGGCCCTCGCCTGGCTCGCCCGCGCCGCCGAACTCGGCAACATCGAGGCGCAGTACGCCCTCGCCTCCGTGCTCGCCGACCCCGACGGCCCGCGCCACGACCCCCGCCTCGCCGCGCGCTGGATGCGCGAAGCGGCGATGTCCGGCTTCGAGGCTGCCGAGATCGAGTTCGCGCTGATGCTCGCCAACGGTCGCGGCGTGAAGCAGAGCCCGGAGGACGCCTTCGTCTGGTTCCGCCGCTCCGCCCTGCGCGGCAACGCCATCGGCCGCAACCGCCTCGCCCGCATGTACGCCGTCGGGCTCGGCACCGCCCCCGATCCGGTCGAGGCCTGGAAGTGGCACACCCTCGCCGCCCGCCAGGGCCTGCCCGACATCTGGCTCGAGACCCGCCTCGCCACGGTCTCCCCCGCCGATCGTCGCCGCGCCGAGGCCGAGGCCGATCGCATCGACGCCGACCTGCCGCCCGCCCCGCCGCGCCCCGCCGTCCCCGCGGCCGACGAGCCGGACGCACCGAAGGAGGCGGCCGATCCAGCGCCCTCCGCCCCGGCCGCGCCCGCGAAACGGCCCTGACCTCCCTCGTTTTCCCTTGAAACCGTCGCGGTTTCGTGGGAGGCGGAAGGCCGCTTCCCGCCGGGCGTTCCGTTCGCCCCCGCGACTGAACCGACAGGACCCCTCATGGCACGCTCGGCACTCCTCAACGTCATGGTCGACGCCGTCCGCAAGGCGGCCCGTTCGCTCGTGCGCGACTTCGGCGAGGTCGAGAATCTCCAGGTGTCGCACAAGGGCCCGGCCGACTTCGTCTCCGCCGCCGACCGCAAGGCCGAGCAGATCCTGCGCGACGAGCTGGCGCGCGTACGCCCCTCCTACGGCTTCCTCCTCGAGGAGGGCGGCACCGTCGAGGGCACCGACCCCACCCATCGCTGGATCATCGACCCGCTCGACGGCACCACCAACTTCCTGCACGGCATCCCGCTCTTCGCCATCTCGGTGGCGCTCGAGCGCAACGGCCAGCTCGTCGCCGGCGTGATCTACAATCCGATCCTCGACGAGCTCTACGTCGCCGAGCGCGGCGGCGGCGCCTTCCTCAACGATCGCCGCCTGCGCGTCGCCGCCCGTCGCGACCTGCACGAATGCGTCGTCGGCACCGGCATCCCCTTCCTCGGCCACGGCGAGCACGACCGCTTCCTGTCCGAGGCCCGCGTGGTGATGAAGGAGGTCGCCGGCATCCGCCGCTGCGGCGCCGCCTCGCTCGACCTCGCCTGGGTCGCCTCCGGCCGTCTCGACGGCTTCTGGGAGCGCTCGCTCAAGCCCTGGGACATGGCGGCGGGCATCGTGCTCGTCCGCGAGGCCGGCGGTTTCGTCACCGATCTCGACGGCCGCGACCGCATGCTCGACACCGGCCACGTGCTCGCCGGCAACGAGAACGTCCACAAGCGCCTCGCCGGCCTGCTCGCGACCGCCTGATCCATCGCCGAGGCGCCGATCCCGGCGCCCTGTTCCGCGACCATTTGCCCTCTCCGGTCACGTCCGCGCGACCCGGCTCCGACGGCGCTTGTGTCCTGCCCCCCGCGCGGGCGAGGATGCGGGCTGCGGATTCGTGACCGAGGATGAGGGAAAATGGCGCGCGACGACTACTCCGACCGCCTCTCGAGCCCCCAGGTCTACCTGTGGCGCATGGTCATCTTCCTGGTGATCGTCGGCTTCGTCGGCGTGGTGCTGCAGAAGCAGGCCCTCGTCGCCTTCATGGCCAACCCCGGCCTCAACGGCTTCATCCTGCTGGTGGCCGCGCTCGGCATCGTCCTGGCGCTCGCCCGCGTCGCCCGCCTGTTCCCCGAGGTGCGTTGGGCCAACGCCTACCGCCGCCGCGACACCGACTTCGCCGCCGCCGCCCGCCCGCGCCTGCTCGGCCCGATGGCCGCCCTGCTCGGCGAGCGCGGCGCCGCCGGACTGTCCCCCGCCGTCACCCGCTCGATTCTCGACTCGATCGGCATGCGCCTCGACGAGACCCGCGAGATCACCCGCTACATCGCCGGAACCCTGGTGTTCCTCGGCCTGCTCGGCACCTTCACCGGCCTGTCGGAGACCGTCTCCTCGGTCGGCGACATCCTGAAGTCGCTGAACGGCGGCGGCGCCGATGCGAACGCCATGTTCGAGGACCTGAAGACCGGTCTCGCCAAGCCGCTGTCGGGCATGGGCGTGGCCTTCTCGTCCTCGCTGTTCGGCCTCGCCGGATCGCTTGTGATCGGCTTCCTCGATCTCCAGGCCGGACAGGCGCAGAACCGCTTCTACAACGAACTCGAGGACTGGCTCTCCGCCGAGACCGATCCCGACGTCGCCGCCGAGCCCGCCCCCGCCGACCACGGCGTCGCCGAGAGCCTGCATCAGGCCGTCGACCGCCTCGCCCGCATCGCCCACGACGGCGGCGCCGGCGGCGGTCGCAACACCGCCGAGGCGCTGGTCGATCTCGCCGACTCGCTGCGCTCGCTCGTCACCCACGTCCGCGCCGAACAGGCCCAGATGCGCGCCTGGATCGACGGTCTCGCCGACGAGAACCGCCGCACCCGCAAGGCGCTCGAACGCATCGCCGATTCGTTGTCGACCCGTCCCCCGACCGACCGCTCGGAGGGCTGAGCATGGCCTATTCCCGCCGCCGTCGCGACGGACCGATCGACTACTGGCCGGGCTTCGTCGACGCCCTCGCCACCCTGCTGCTGGTGATCGTCTTCCTGCTGTCGGTGTTCATGCTGGCCCAGTTCTTCCTCGGTCGCGAGATCTCCGGCAAGGACGACGCCCTCGCCCGCCTCCAGCGTCAGATCGCCGAGCTGACCGACCTGCTCTCGCTCGAGAAGATCGGCAAGGTCGAGACCCTCGGCGAGACCGCCCGCCTGCGCGCGAGCCTGGCCGAGGCCGCCGACGAGAAGCTCCGCCTCGAGGCCCGCATCGCCGCCGCCGAGAAGGCCGCCGCCGGCTCGGGCTCCTCCGACGCCGCCCTCGAGGCCGAGAAGCGCCTGTCGCGCGAGGCCCTCGCCCAGGTCGAGCTGCTCAATCAGCAGATCGCCGCGCTGCGCCGCCAGATCGCCGCCGTCGAACAGGCCCTCGAGGCCACCGAGAGCCGCGACCGCGAGAGCCAGACCAAGATCGCCGACCTCGGCCGCCGCCTCAATCTGGCGCTCGCCCAGCGCGTCCAGGAGCTGCAGCAGTACCGCTCCGACTTCTTCGGCCGCCTGCGCGAGATCCTCGGCAACCGCCCCGACGTGCGCGTGGTCGGTGACCGCTTCGTGTTCCAGTCCGAGGTGCTGTTCCCGGTCGGCTCCGACGTCTTCGACGACGCCGGACGCGCCGCCATCGACCGCCTCGCCGAAGCGGTGCGCAATCTCGAGCGCGAGATCCCCCCGGAGGTCGGCTGGACGCTGCGGGTCGACGGCCACACCGACGCCCGCCCGATCGCCGGCCGCTTCCGCTCCAACTGGGAACTCTCCGCCGCCCGCGCCATCGCCGTGGTGCGCCGCCTCGCCGAACAGGGCGTGTCGCCGAAACATCTGGTCGCCGCCGGCTTCGGCGAGTTCCAGCCGCTCGAGGACGGCGCGAGCGAGGAGATCCACGCCCGCAATCGCCGCATCGAGATCCGCCTCACCGATCGCTGAGAGAGCCGTGATGAGCGCCGCCGATCCCCGCACCGCCTTCTGGGAGGGCCTCGCCGCCCTGCCGGGCGAGACCGCGCCCGAGCCGATCGTCTTTCCGCCCGGCATCGCCGGCAAGCGCCGCAAGCCGTGGCTGAGGAAGCGCGCCCGCCTCGCCCGCACCCTGCGCGCGATCCTGCCCTGGAACCCGGCCTTCCTGCCCGAGGTCACCGACCTGTGGGTCGCCTCCTGGGCGAAGACCATGCCCACGATCGACTTCGAGGCCCGCCGCCCCTGGTTCGTCGATCACCTCGACGCCTCGATGGCGAAGGGGGCCGAGGTCCGCGTCGCCGTGGTCGAGACCGGCGACGTCGTCGGCTTCGTCATGATCGCCCCCGCCGACGGCTGGCTCGACCAGATCGCCGTCCACCCCGCCCAATGGGGCACCGGCATCGCCGAGGCCCTGATCGCCGAGGCTCGCCGCCTGTCGCCCGCCCGCGTCGCCCTCGACGTCAACGCCGACAACCCGCGCGCCGTCGCCTTCTACGCCCGCCAGGGCTTCGTCGAGGTGGGGCGCGGCACCAATCCGCGCTCCGGCCTGCCCACCCTCGTGCTCGAATGGCGCCCGCCCGCCCCCTGATACCGGGCTGAAGAATTGCCGTCCCGTACCGGAGGGGACGGAGGTCCTTCATCCCGAGCGCGAGCGAAGCGAGCCTCGAAGGGCGAAGAGCCGCGTGGCGCCGCCCGTCGTCGACTTCGTCCTTCGAGGCCCGGCTCCGCCGGGCACCTCGGGGTGAAGCCGAACGGGGAACGAACCCGAGTGGAGCGGGGCGATGCGTCGTGAGGTCGGTATGAACTGCCCCGGACGAAGAAAAGGCGCCGTGGCGGTCTCCCGCCCGGCGCCCCGGAAATCCTCATGCGTCGTCGCGAACTCAGGCGCAGCGCTTGAACAGGTCGTCCAGCGCCTGGAGGCGGCTGTTCATCGACTCGTTCATGGCGCGGGCCACCGGAATGGCGGCGATGCCGATGCGCTTGCCGTTCACCAGCGACACGTTGATCTCGCCGCCGTCGCCGTCCACCGCGACGGACTTGACCGTCGGCAGGTCGGAAACCATCGAGGCGATGAGGTCGGTCATCTCGTGAACGCTGAGACGAGCCTTGCCGAGGAGTTCGTTGGCATTGACGCGTTGGCCGGCGGTCATGTCTTCGCTACCTTGCTCTCGTGCGGGATCTTCCCTTCGAAGATCGCTCGCTTGGTAATCATACAGTACGCGATCGAGCATTACGGTGAGATTAACTCGCATCTTCTCCGCATCACCCATCGAAAACACACCGCCGACTTGGTGAACAGGGAGTTGACGAACTCCGCTGCTTCGTCGCCGCCGGTGACTTCCGACCACACCGTCTTCGCAACCACTCATGGCTTTTTTGCGGTAGCGAAGGTGCACTGCAACATTCTAAGCGAACCGAGCCAGACATTCCAGTTGTCAAGGTCCCCCGATGGCACATCCCGGCTCTGCGCTCGGCGCAACGGTGAGGCCTCCTCGTCCCGATGCGGGACCGAGCGGCGGAATTCCGCCGCTTCTTCATGCTCGGTTAAGGTTTCTCGATCATGATCGAGAGTGTCCAGTCATCTGGATTTCGAGCGGCTTCGGCCCTTCGATCTGACGCCTCCCTGTGAGACTTCCAGCAGAGCCGCGCCCTTTCGCGGCTCTCTTTTTTGGAAGCCGCTCGCCGGGCGACGAGAAGACCCGGCATTGGGGAAGGTGTTAACCACCGCCGTGGAATCCTCTGGGAACCGCACCGCCGTCGTCGAGAACCGGCACCGAAGCTGCTACGGCCACGGATGCGGTTCGCAACGGGACGGGGACGGGCGCGATCCCGACCGGCTCGACGCCGACGAGGAGAATGTGTGCGATGACCCAGGACGTTCCCAGCGAGATCGGCGGCGCTCACGGCGAGACCATCGACTTCGCCACCCGATTCGCCGGCTCGGAGACCTTCCGCACGCTGTTCCGCGAGGGCATGGCCCTGGTCGAGGAGACCGCCTCCTATCTCGACGGCCCCGGCCGCGCCGAGAGCCGCGGCCTGTCCCGCGCCGCCTCGCTGATCTACGCCACCGAGTCGATGCGCCTCACCACCCGCCTGATGCAGCTGGCCTCCTGGCTCCTGCTCCAGCGCGCCGTCAACGAGGGTGAGATGACCCAGGCCCAGGCCGGGGTCGAGAAGTCCAAGGTCCGCCTCGAGAACCGCGCCGTCGACCGCACCGGCCCCGGCTGGGACGAGGTGCCCGAGACCCTGCGCTCGCTGGTGGAGCGCTCGCAGCGCCTCCAGGACCGCATCCGCAAGCTCGACGAAGCGATCTACGCCGAAGGCGAGGAAGCCCCCAGGGCCACCCCCAACCCGGTCGCCGACCAGCTCGGCCTGCTCTCCCGCGCCTTCACCGAAAAAGACTGAGCGCACGCCGAGCCCCCGGGCCGCCGCGACCTCCCGGACGACGAAAAACCCCGGTCTCGCGACCGGGGTTTGTTCATTCTCGGGACCTGTCGTCCGGGGTCGATCAGAGACCGAAACCCTTGAACTTGTCCTTGAAGCGCGAGATGCGGCCGCCACGGTCGAGCAGCTGCTGCGAACCGCCGGTCCACGCCGGATGCGACAGCGGATCGATGTCGAGGTTCAGCGTGTCGCCGTCCTTGCCCAGCGTCGAGCGGGTCAGGAATTCGGTGCCGTCGGTCATCACGACCTTGATGGTGTGATAGTCGGGATGGATGCCCTGCTTCATCGTGGTGCCCCGTTTGGTGACCCACCCGACGGCGCGCACTCAGGTGCGGCGCGAGAGCGATCACGCGATCTTCGAATGTCCTTCGACGAAAGACGAGGCCGCGCTGGCTGTACAACGCGGCCGTCCCGTCGGTTCGGCGGCTCTATAGCCCATCTCGGCGCATCGAACAAGCGCCGAAGCGCCGTCTCCCCGCGCCGATCGTCGTCGATCGGCGTGCTCCGATCGCCCGAATTCACCAGCCCCGTCGATTCCGGTCGAGAAGGGCTTGATCACGACCACCGTTTCGCGTCAAGGAACAGCCTTTCCCGCCGCCGCCGGGCTCCCTCGGCGCGGCTTCAGGACGAGGACTTCGACCGTGGCGAGATCCCAGAAGACCGACGCGACGCCGACCTCCGGCGACCGGCCCGCCCGGCGCTCCGTGCGCCCGCTGGCCTCGCTGCTGCCCTATGTCGCGCGCCACCGGATCCATGCCTTCGCCGCGCTGATCGCGCTCGTCGCGGCCGCCGGCGTCACGCTGGCGCTGCCGCTGGCCGTGCGCCGCATGATCGATCACGGCTTCTCCGCCACCGACAGTGCCTTCATCGATCGCTACTTCGCGGTGCTCCTCATCCTGGCCGGCGCCCTCGCCCTCGCCTCCGCCTCCCGCTTCTATCTGGTGACCTGGCTCGGCGAGCGCATCGTCTCGGATCTGCGCACCGAGGTCTTCGCCCACGTCACCCGCCTGTCGTCGGACTTCTTCGACCGCTCGCAGTCGGGCGAGATCGTCTCGCGCCTGACCGCCGACGCCACCCAGATCAAGGCCGCCGTCGGCGCCTCCGCCTCGATCGCCCTGCGCAACTTCTTCCTGTTCGTCGGCGCCGTCGCCATGATGGTCGTCACCAGCCCGCGGCTGTCGGCCCTGGTTCTGCTCGCCATCCCCTTCATCGTGCTGCCGCTGGTCGCCTTCGGCCGCAAGGTGCGCGCCAAGTCGCGCACCGCCCAGGACACCCTCGCCGCCGCCGCCGCCTTCGCCTCCGAATGCATCGGCGCCGTGCGCGCCCTCCAGGCCTTCACCAACGAGAAGAGCGCCGTCGCCCACTTCGGCGGCGCCGTCGAGCGCGCCTTCGAGGCCGCCCGCTCCTCCACCCGCGCCCGCGCGCTGTTGACCGCCGTCGCCATCTTCATGGTGTTCGGCTCGGTCGTCGCGGTCCTGTGGATCGGCGCCACCGACGTGCTCGAGGGCCGTCTCACCCCCGGCACGCTGTCGCAGTTCGTGCTCTATTCGGTCTTCGCCGCCGGCGCCCTCGGCGAGCTCTCGCAGGTCTGGGGCGAGATCGCCCAGGCCTCGGGCGCGGCCGAGCGCCTCGCCGAGCTCCTCGCCGAGAAGCCGACCATCGCCGCCCCGGCGAACCCCGTCGCCCTGCCCGAACCGGCGCGCGGCGACGTCGCCTTCGAGGGCGTCCGCTTCGCCTATCCGTCCGCGCCCGATCGCGTCATCCTCGAGAACATCGATCTGGCGGTGCGCCCCGGCGAGAAGATCGCCCTGGTCGGCCCCTCCGGCGCCGGCAAGTCGACCCTGTTCCACCTGCTGCTGCGCTACTACGACCCCGCCTCCGGCAGCGTCCGGGTCGACGGCGTCGACGTGGCCGAGGCCGATCCGACCGCCGTGCGCGACCGCATCGCCATCGTGCCGCAGGACACGGTGATCTTCGCCGACACCGTGATGGAGAACATCCGCTACGGCCGCCGCGACGCCTCCGACGAGGAGGTGATCGCCGCCGCCCGCACCGCTCTCGTCGACGAATTCGTCGAGAAGCTGCCCGACGGCTGGTCGACCCAGGTCGGCGAGCGCGGCGTCATGCTCTCCGGCGGTCAGCGTCAGCGCCTCGCCATCGCCCGCGCCGTGCTGCGTGCCGCGCCGATCCTTCTGCTCGACGAGGCGACCAGCGCCCTCGACGCCGAGAGCGAGGCCCTCGTCCACACCGCGCTCGAGCGTCTGATGATCGGCCGTACCACCCTGGTCATCGCCCATCGCCTGGCGACGGTTCTGGCCTGCGACCGCATCCTGGTGCTCGACGGCGGCCGCATCGTCGAAGAGGGCACCCACGAGGAACTGGTCGGCCGCGACGGTCTCTATGCCCGCCTCGCCCGCCTCCAGTTCCAGGGCGGCGCCGGCACCGAGGCGCCCTGAGACCGTCCCTCGAGGTCGTGAGGAGGTCCTTCATGGTGGGGTGGCGGCGCGGGCTGCCTCGAACCACGAAGGGCCGATGGGCACGGCCTCCCGACGCCTCGCCCTTCGAGACGCACCCGCGACGCTCCTCGGGGTGAAGCGAACGATGGGCTGAACCGGATACTCCCCCGGCCCCCTCGAACACGCGTCCGAGCACGAATTCCCCGCGCACGTCTCACCGCTGCGCCGTCGACCCGCGCGCGATCAGACGCCCCGCGAGAACGACCTTGCGCGGCGCCATCTCCGGCAGACGCAGCCGCTCGAACAGCAGGTCCATCGCCGTGCGCCCGATGTCGGCGACCGGCTGCTCGATCACGGTGAGGCCGGAGCCGACCAGATCGGTCCAGGTCTCGTTGTCGAAGCCGGCGATCGCCACGTCGTCGGTCCGCGCCGGACCCGCGCCGCGCGCCAGCCCCAGCGCCCGCGCCGCCTTGAAGATGCCGAGCAGGATCAGGCCGTTCGAGGCGATGAACGCCTCCGGCCGATCGGGCGACGCCAATCGCCGCGTCGTCTCCGCCTCCGCCGCCTCGGCATTGGGCGCCAGAAACGCCGTGTCCGGCTCGAGCCCGTGCGCCCGCATCGCCGCGACGTAGCCGTCGTGCCGCTCGATCGCCGTCTGCGAGGTGTTGCCGAACAGACCGGCGATCCGCCGCATCCCCCGCCCGGCGAGATGCTCGACCAGCGCCGCCGCCGCGCCCGCGTTGTCGATCACCACCGCGTCGTGCACGCCCGGCGGCCCCGCGCGGTCGACCAGCACCACGGGAAAGTCGAACTCGATCTCGGGCAACCGCGCCGCCGTGGTCCGCGTCGGCGCATAGATCAGCCCGGTGATCCGCTCCTCCTGCATCAGCCTGAGATACATCTCCTCGCGCGCCGGGTTCTCGTCGGTGTTGCACAACACCACCCGCATCTCCGAGCGATAGGCCGCGTCCTCCACCGCCCGGCTGAGGGTGGTGAAGAACGGATTGCGGATGTCCGACACCACCAGCCCGATCGTCCTGGAGTGCTGCGAGCGCAACCGTCGCGCCGACAGATTCGGTCGGTAGCCGGTCGCCCGCACCGCCGCCTCCACCTTCTCGCGCAGATCGGCGCTGACCGGCCCGTTTCCGAGCACCCGCGACACCGTCGCCGCCGAGACGCCGGCCGCTCTGGCCACGTCCTTGATCCCGATCGACATTTTGAAAACGATCTCACTCATTTGGTCAAAAATCGCCGCGACATTGTGCGACGCAGCAACGATTGTTGCAGAAAAATACCGCTTTGACAACGAGATACCCGTTGACGCACGATATGAAAACGTTTTCATATCACCTCCATCGAAACCGTCGAGGAACTCGCCATGGCCTCCGCCGATCTGCTCTCGACCGACCTCGTCCGCCTCGGCGCCCGCCCGGCCACCAAGGCGGCGGCGATCCGCGAAGCCGCCCAGATGCTGATCGCCGCCGGCTGCATCGATCCGGCCTATGCCGAGAGCATGCTGCGCCGGGAGGAGGTCGCCGACACCTTCCTCGGCCACGGCGTCGCCATCCCCCACGGCATGGTCGAGGACCGGGCGATGATCCGCCGCAACGGCCTCGCCATCCTCCAGGTTCCGGCCGGCGTGGTGTGGAACGAGGGCCGCGAGGCCACCCTGGTCGTGGCCATCGCCGCCCAGTCCGACGCCCACATCACCATGCTGCGCCGCCTCGCCCGCCTGTTGCAGGACGACGCCGCGCTCGAGACCCTGCGCGTGACCGAGGACCCCCGCGTCGTCGTCGCCGCCCTCACCGGCGAGCCGATCGAGACCGCGCCGAGCGCCCCCGCCGCCGATCTCGCCGAGCGCTTCGACTGGGTGGTCGACTATCCCGCCGGCCTGCACGCCCGCCCCGCCGCCCACTGGGTCGACACCGCGCGCCGCGCCTCCGCCCGCCTCCAGATCCGCGTGCGCGACCGCCTCGCCGATCCGCGCAACCTCGTCGCCCTGCTCCAGCTCGGCCTCGTCGCCGGCGACCCCGTCGTGGTCTCCGCCGAAGGCCCCGGCGCGAGCGAGGCTCTCGCCCAGATGCGCGAGGCGATCACCGGCCTCACCCTCCAGGAGAAGGCCGACGCCGCCAAGGCCGCCGCCCGCGCCGCCGTCCCCGTCGACGGCTGGACCCCGCCGACCGCCCTGCCCTCGATCGTCGGTCTCTCCGCCGCCCCCGGCCTCGCCGTCGGCCGCGTCCACGTCGCCCGGGCCGCCGAGGTGGTGATCCCGGACGTGCCGGTGCCGCTGGTCGAAGGAGGACGCCTGCTCGACGAGGCGATCGTCGCCACCCGCCAGAGCCTCGCCGTCCTCGCCGACGACACCCGCCGCCGCCTCGGCGCGAGCGAAGCCGGCATCTTCGACGCCCAGGCCGAATTCCTCGCCGACACCGATCTCGTCACCCTGGCCTGCCGTCTGATGGTCGAAGGCCACGGCCCGGCCTGGGCCTGGGCCGAATCGATCGAGCGCACCGCCCTCTCCCTCTCCGCCCTCGGCAATCCGCTGCTCGCCGCCCGAGCGACGGATCTGCGCGACGTCGGCCGCCGCGTCCTCGCTCGCCTCGCCCCCGAGACGGCCTCCGGCGCGGCGGCCGACCTTCCCGACGGCCCGGTGATCCTCGTCGCCGACGATCTCACCCCGTCGGACACCGCCGGTCTCGACACCACCCGCATCGTCGGCCTCGCCACCGCCAGGGGTGGCCCGACTTCCCACACCGCCATCCTCGCCCGCACCCTCGGCCTGCCCGCCCTCGTCGCCGGCGGCGACGCTCTGCTCGACCTCGCCGAAGGCTCGCAAGC
>JBEOKB010000222.1:0-1882 GCA_040275425.1 Siculibacillus sp.
GCCGCCGCCCGCCGAGCCCCCCGCCGCCGAGCCCGAACCGGCCCCGCCCCGCCGCCCCGCCGACGTCCGCATTCGCGTCAAGCGGCGCAGCTTCGCCCTGCGCATGCCGCCGATGCCGGCCGCCTTCGCCCGGCTCACCCCCTTCTTCGGCCCGCTGGTCTTCGCCACCGCCCTGTTGGTGGTCGCCGCGCTGTTCGTCTTCCGCAACACCGTCGTCGCCGCCGCCCCCGGCCTCGCCGGCTTCTATGCCATGGTCGGCCTCGACGTGAACCTGCGCGGTCTGACCTTCGGCCGCATCGAGACCCTGCGCGAGGTCGACAACGGCCAGTCCGTGTTGGTGGTCGAGGGCTCGCTCGCCAACCCCACCGGCGTGCGCCGCGAGGTGCCCGCCCTGCGCTTCGCCCTGCGCGACGGCGACAATCAGGAACTCTACGCCTGGTCGGTCGATCCGCGCGCCACCACCATCGCCCCCGGCGATCAGCTCCGCTTCCGCACCCGCCTCGTCGCGCCGCCCGAGCGCGCAGCGGATCTCCAGGTCCGCTTCATCGAGCGCCGCAACCAACAGGCCGGATTGCCATGACCCGTCCCCGCATCGACGTCCTCTACGACGCCGAGACCATCGCCGCCCGCGTCCGCGCCCTCGCCGCCGAGATCCATGCCGCCGGCTTCCGCGAGAACGTGCTGGTCGTCGCCATCCTCAAGGGCGGTTTCGTCTTCGCCGCCGATCTGATCCGCGCCCTCCACGGCGCCGACATCTCGCCCGAGGTCGACTTCATGTCGCTGTCGAGCTACCGCGACGGCACCGCCTCCTCCGGCACCGTCACCGTGCTGCGCGACCTCGAGACCGACGTCACCGGCCGCAACGTGCTGATCGTCGACGACATCCTCGAATCCGGCCGCACCCTCGCCTTCGCTCGCCGCCTCCTGCTCGAGCGCGGCGCCGCCCGTGTCGCCGTGACGGTCCTGCTCGACAAGCCCGGTCACCGCGCCGCCACCATCGACGGCGACTTCGTCGGCTTCACCTGCGCCGATCTGTTCGTCGTCGGCTACGGCATGGACATGGGTCACGCCTTCCGCGAGCTGCCCTACATCGGCCACGTCGTCACGACCGAGTGAACCGGATCGAAAGAATTTCCACGTTTGAGTGTTCGGCGAGACACTGTTGGCCGTATGAGCGATTCGCGGCCGTGGGAGGACGATGAAATGGCCCGTATCCTTCTCGCCGAAGACGACGATTCCGTCCGCGCCTTCGTCCGTCGGGCCCTCGAACTCGACGGTCACGTCGTGCACGCGGTCGAGGACGGCGCCATCGCCCTCGAAGTGCTCGGCGAGACGCCGAACGACTTCGATCTTCTCGTGTCGGACATCAAGATGCCGATCATGGACGGCATCGCCCTCGCTCTCAACGTCGCCCGCGATCTGCCCGATCTGCCGATCCTGCTGATGACCGGCTACGCCGACCAGCGCGAGCGCGCCCACGGCCTCGACCTGATCGTCCGCGACGTCGTCTCCAAGCCCTTCACGCTGGCCGACATCCGCCGCGTCGTCGCCGCCACCCTCGCAGGCGTCGCCGAGCCGACCCGCATGGCGAGCTGAGCCGCGCCGCGCCTCAGTCGAGCTTCAACAGTCGCTCCAGATAGTCCTTCTCCGGGCGCGGCCGATCGAATTCGGACGCCCGCCGCCGCAACTCGTCGAGAATGCGCCGCGCCCGCTCCATGTCGATCTCCTCCGGGATCTTGACCCGGCTCGACCCCGAAGAGGTCGACCGCCGCGGCCGCCCGAACGGGTCCTCGTCGTCGCCGTTCGCCTCCGGCCCGTCGCGCCCGTCCTCGCCCGCACCCCGATCCGCCAGCGCCCGCGCGCCGCGCCGCATCGCCTCCAG
>JBEOKB010000223.1:0-25833 GCA_040275425.1 Siculibacillus sp.
CCGTGCTTGAAGATCTGCATGTGGCCGGGGCAGTTCATCGGCTTCAGCGCGAAGACGCGCGCGTCCGCCTCCGGATCGTTCTCGTGGGTGAAGGCGTGGGCCGACTTCACCGCGAACATGCTCTCCTGATACCAGCCCCAGTGGCCGGAGGTCTCCCACAGCGACTTGTCGAGGACCTGGGGGGCGTTGACCTCCTGGTAGTCCTCGGCGAGGCGGCGGCGCATGTAGGCGGTCAGGCCCTGGAACACCGACCAGCCCTTGGCGTGCCAGAAGACGACGCCCGGCCCCTCCTCCTGGAAGTGGAAGAGATCCATCTCGCGGCCGAGGCGGCGATGGTCGCGCTTCTCGGCCTCCTCGAGCATGGTGAGGTAGGACTGGAGGTCCTTGTCGTTCATCCAGGCGGTGCCGTAGATGCGGGAGAGCATCGGATTGTTGCTGTCGCCGCGCCAATAGGCGCCGGCCACCTTCATCAGCTTGAAGGAGGTGCCGACCGCGCCGGTCGAGGGCAGATGCGGGCCGCGGCAGAGGTCGAACCAGCCGCCCTGGTCGTAGATCTTGATCGGCTCGTCGCCCGGAATGGCGTCGATCAGCTCGACCTTGAAGATCTCGCCGAGCGCGGCGAAGCGGGCCTTGGCCTCCTCGCGCGGCAGCACCTCCTTGGTGAAGGGGCTGTTGCGGGCGACGATCTTGCGCATCTCGGCCTCGATGGCCGGCAGATCGTCGACGGTGAAGGGCTTCGGGGCGCCGTCGGCGTCGACCCGGTAGAAGTCGTAGTAGAAGCCGTTCTCGATCGACGGGCCGATGGTGACCTGGGTGCCGGGGAAGAGGTTCTGCACCGCCTCGGCCATGACGTGGGCGGCGTCGTGGCGGACGAGTTCCAGCGCTTCCTTCGCGTCGTCGCGGGTGATGAAGCGCAGGCGCGAGTCCGCGACGATCGGGTCGGAGAGATCGCTCTCCACTCCGTTCAGCTCCATCGCCAGGCACTTCTTGGCAAGCGACTTGGCGATCGATTCGGCGACCTGGAGGCCGGTCACGCCGGGCTCGAAGCTGCGGGAGGCGCCGTCGGGGAAGGTGATCGAGATCATGGGGCAGTGCTCCTCGTTCTGCCCACTCCCGGCTACGAGCCCGGGTAGGCGAGGGGGGTCGGAAATCGGGAGGTCACAGGCGGGTGGTGATGTGGTCCCCGCTCCAGCGACCGTAGCGCCAGGGCATATACCAGCGGGAATCGCGAGGCAATTCTTCCGGGATCGGATCGAAGCCGTTGGGGCTCCACGGGTGGCAGCGCAGGATCCGGGCGAGCCCGATCCAGAAGCCCGCCCACAGGCCGAAGGTGGCGATCGCCTCCTCGGTATATTCCGAGCAGGTCGGGAAATAGCGGCAGGTGCGGCCCATGAAGGCGGAGAAGGTCAGGCGATAGGCGCGCACCAGCACGCGGGCGGCGAGCACGTGCGGGCGCTTCCACGAGGCGGAGAGCGGCTCGATCGGCCGGGCGGAGGCGCGCGCGTCGTCGCCGCCGCCGGAGGGCTCGGCGCAGGAAAAGGCGGGGGAGGGGCGGCGGCAGAACTTGCACATGGGCGGGGATGGGTTCAGGTTCGCGACGGTCGAAATTCGAGTTCGAGACTTAGCCCATGTCGTCTGCGCCGACGAGCCCCGCGCGTTCCGCGATCGCCCGCCTCAGCCATGCCGCGCACTATGCCGCACGCGCCCACAAGGACCAGCAGCGCAAGGGGATCGACGCCGAACCCTACGTCAACCATTGCCTCGAGGTGGCGGAGCTGGTGGCCCATGCCGATACGCCCGGCGACGTCGAGGTGGTGATCGCGGCGCTCCTGCACGACACGGTCGAGGACGTCGGGGTGACGCGCGAGGATCTCGCGCGCGACTTCGGCGAGCGGGTGGCGGAGCTGGTGATGCACGTCACCGACGACAAGACGCTGGCGAAGGACCGCCGCAAGTGGCTGCAGATCGAGCACGCGCCGGGGCTGCCGCGCGACGCCAAGCTGATCAAGATCGCCGACAAGACCTCCAACCTGCGCGCGCTGGTGCGCACCCCGCCGCAGGGATGGGACCGCGCGCGGCTCGCTCACTACGTGGTGTGGGCGCAGGCGGTGGTCACGGCGTGCGGGCCGGTCGACGCCGGGCTCGAGCAGGCGTTCGGCGAGGCGCATGCGGTGGCGGAGCGGGCCTATTGCGGCTCCGAGGACACGGACGGCGGCGACGCGACGCCGTGAGGGCCGTCGCGTTCCTCAGTCGATCTTCTTCGTCGCCTCGATCGTCTCGATCGCCTCCACCGTGGCCTCGAAGGGCATCAGCACCGAGGTGTGGCGGGCCTTGTAGTCGCGCACGGGTTCGAGCGCGGCGAGGTCGGCGAAGCGGCCGGTCGGCGAGGCACCGTTCTCCTTGAGCATGGCGCGCAGCGCGTCGCGGGCCTCGCGGATCTCGTCGGCGCTGGCGCCGACGACATGGGCGGCGAGGATCGCGGCCGAGGCCTGACCCAGCGCGCAGGCCTTGACGCGGTGGGCGTAGTCGGCGACCCGGTCGCCGTCGAGCACGACGTCGACGGTGATCTCCGAGCCGCACAGGCGCGACCGATGCGTGACGCTCGCCTGCGGGGCGGCGAGAGCGCCGATGCGCGGGATGTTCAGCGCCAGATCGAGAATGCGGCGATTGTAGACGTCTTCGACCATGCGCAACCCTTCACCGCCCCGTGACACCGGGACCCCTGTCGTATTTCTGCGGAGCCATTATATAGTGGGAAACCGAGGAAGAGGCACGACGGCTCGCTCGGTGTGATACGGTGGGTCGCGCCGCGAGAAGATCCCCCCCTACCGGGGATCGAAGCGGGACGAAGGCCGTGGACCAGGATACCGTGCTCGACAACCGGGAGAAACCATCGATGGATGCCTTGGTCGACGCTCGATCGATGCCGACTTCGTCCTCGGAGGAGATCGCTCGTCCCACGCGCGAGGAGGCGGAGGCCGCCGTCCGCACGCTGCTGCTGTGGGCCGGAGACGATCCGCGCCGCGAAGGTCTGCTCGACACGCCCAAGCGCGTGGTGAAGGCCTACGAGGAGCTCTATCGCGGCTATTCGGAGAAGGCCGAGGACGTGCTCGACCGCGTGTTCGAGGAGGTCGAGGGCTACGGGTCGATCGTGCTGGTGCGCGACATCCCGTTCCATTCGCACTGCGAACACCACATGGTGCCCTTCGTCGGCAAGGCGCACATCGCCTATTACCCTTCCGCCGGCGTGGTGGGGCTGTCGAAGCTCGCGCGCCTCGTCGACGTCTACGCCCGCCGCCTGCAGACCCAGGAGAGCCTGACGGCGCAGATCGTCACGGCGATCGAGGATCACCTGCGCCCGCGCGGCGTGGCGATCCTGATCGAGGCCGAGCACATGTGCATGTCGATGCGCGGCGTGCAGAAGTCGGGCGTGTCGACGCTGACCACCGAGTTCACCGGCGTGTTCCGCGACGACGCGGCCGAACAGGCGCGCTTCATGATGATGGTCAAGGGCGTGCGCTGAGCGGCGGCGCCACCGCGAGATCTTCGAAGGCCGCGGAGCGATCCGCGGCCTTCGTCGTCGGAGAGCGGTCTCAGAGCCCGTCTCGAGAACTCCGACGGGTCGGCTCGTCGCGTCTCCTCGGCTCTCGCGGCGTGGGAACTCTCGCCGACGTCTCGATATCGGCTTCGCTTCCCTGCCGGCGAGAACGAAGAAGCCCTCGCCGACCCTCCGTCACCGACTTCCGAGACGGGCTCTCAGGCGCGCGCGGTCAGCGCGGCGCGCACGCCGGCGGCGTAGTCGGGGTGGACCTTCGCGAACAGGGTCAGCTGCCGCTCGACGATGAACTCCGGCACGCCGGTCATCGCGGCGGCGACGTTGTCGTAGAGGCGAGCCTTCTGCCCGGCGTCGAAGAGGGCGAAGAGGGCGCGGGGCTGGACGAAGTCGTCGGCACCGACGCGGTGGTCGTGGCGGGCGGCGACGCCCTCGATCTTCAACGGCGGTTCGGCGACGCTCGGGTCCTGCTTGGGACCGCCGAAGGAGTTCGGCTCGTACCAGGCGTCCGGATTGCCGCGATCGTTGGAGAAGAAGCGCATGGCGCCGTCCTTGTGATAGTGCGCGACCGGGCACTTGGGCGCGTTGACCGGCAGTGCCTCGTAGTGGGTCCCGAGCCGGTAGCGGTGGGCGTCGGCGTAGGAGAAGACGCGGGCCTGGAGCATGCGGTCGGGCGAGTGGCCGATGCCGGGCACGACGTTGGAGGGCGAGAAGGCGGCCTGCTCGATCTCGGCGAAGTAGTTGGCCGGGTTGCGGTTCAACTCGATCTCGCCGACGTCGATCAGCGGCGCCAGGGCGTGGGGCCACACCTTGGTGAGGTCGAAGGGGTCGAAGTCGAAGCGGTCGATCTCGCTCTCTCCGACCACCTGGATGCGCATCTTCCAGCGCGGAAAACGGCCGGCCTCGATGCCGCCGAACAGTTCCTCCTGGTAGGATTCGCGGCTGCGGGCGACGACGTCGGCGGCATCGGCGTTGGTGTAGTGGCGATGGCCCTGCATGGTCGCGAAGTGGAACTTGACCCAGAAGCGCTCACCGCTCGCGTTCCAGAACGAATAGGCGTGGGAGCCGTAGCCGTTCATGTACTGCGGGGCGACCGGCAGGCCGCGGTCGGAGAACAGGATCGTCACCTGATGCAGGCTCTCCGGCGACAGCGACCAGAAGTCCCACATGGCGGTGGGCGAGCGCAGGTTGGTGCGCGGGTGGCGCTTCTGGGTGTGGATGAAGTCGGGGAACTTCAGCGGATCGCGAATGAAGAACACCGGCGTGTTGTTGCCGACCAGATCCCAGTTGCCCTCGTCGGTGTAGAACTTGATCGCGAAGCCGCGCACGTCGCGTTCGGCGTCGGCGGCGCCCATCTCACCGGCCACGGTCGAGAAGCGGATCAGCAGATCGGTCTTCCGGCCGACCTCGGCGAAGAGCTTCGCGCGGGTGTAGGCGGTGACGTCGTGGGTGACGGTCAGCGTGCCGAAGGCGCCCCACCCCTTGGCGTGAACGACACGCTCGGGGATGCGCTCGCGATTCTGATGCGCCAGCTTCTCCAGCAGTTGCCAGTCCTGCATCAGCACCGGGCCGGGGTGGCCGGCGGTCAGGCTGTTCTGATTGTCGGCGACGGGCGCGCCGGCGGTGGTGGTCAGACGGGATTCGCTCATGGGGTCGGTCCTCTCCGAGGTGAATTCGACGGAGAGGACGTTAGGATGTGGATTGCCATCGGTCCAATCGATAGAACATTTTGGTTCGATCGTCAGAGACTATTTATCCGATCGTTCCGATCGGGTGGGCCGAAGGCGCGGGGGCACGGGCGTCAGCGGCCTTCCCAGGTGGGGGCGCGTTTCTCGATGAAGGCGGAGATGCCCTCCTCGGCGTCGCGGGCGAGCATGTTCTCGACCATGACGCGGGCGGTCAACTCGTAGGCGTCGTCGAGGCTCATCTCGGCCTGGGCGTAGAAGGCCTCCTTGCCGATCTTCAGGGTGAGCGGCGACTTGGAGGCGATCAGGCGGGCGAGCGCCTCGGTCTCGGCGGTGAGCGCCGCGGGGGCGACGACGCGATTGACCAGACCGAGACGGGCGGCCTCGGCGGCGCCGACGGGGGCGCCGGTCAGCAGCATCTCCATGGCGTGTTTGCGCGAGAGATTGCGCGACAGGGCGACCATCGGAGTGGAGCAGAACAGGCCGATGTGGACGCCGGGGGTGGCGAAGGTGGCCTCATCGGACGCCACGGCGAGATCGCAGGAGGCGACCAGCTGGCAACCGGCGGCGGTGGCGACGCCGGCGACCTCGGCGATCACCGGCTTCGGCAGGCGGACGATCGCGGTCATCAGGCCGGCGCAGGTGCGCATGGTCTCGGCGAAGAAGGCGCGGCCGCGATCGGGGGCGGCGCGGGCGGCGGTCAGCTCCTTGAGGTCGTGGCCGGCCGAGAAGGCGCGGCCCTCGGCGGCGAGGACGACCACGCGTACGGCCGGATCGACGGCGGCGGCGTCGAGGGCGGCGCGCAGCGCGCCCATCAGGGCCATCGACAGGGCGTTGCGGCGCTCGGCGTCGCACAGCGTCAGGCGCAGAACGCCGTCGGCGAGGGCGGCGCGGACGCGGCTCGGGGTGGGCGTCTCCGACATGGGGGTTCCTCTCCGGTCGGGGCTTTCATCCACCCCGTTCGGCGTTAGTCTAGCGAAGGGATGCGTCGCGTCGAGACGGATCGAGGAGAAGCATGAGCGAGACCAGGACGGACGCCGCCGCCGAGGGCGCGCGCGGGGGACAGCGGACACGGGCGAAGGCGGCGCCGACGCGCGCGGCGGCGATGAGCGCGGCAGAGGTCTCCGCCTTCATCGCGCGGGAGTTTCCGCAGGTGGGGCGCGAGGCGGGCGAGATCGTCGTCGAGGCGGCCGACGGGGCCACGGCGCGGGTGCGGCTGGTGGTCGGCGAGCGCCATCTCAGGCCGGGCGGGACGGTGTCGGGGCCGACCCAGTTCTTCCTCGCCGACGTCGCCGCCTTCATCGCGGTGCTGGTGGCGATCGGGCCGGTCGGGCTGGCGGTGACCACCTCGGCCAACATCAACTTCCTCAAGAAGCCGACGCCGGCCGATCTCGTCGCCGAGACGCGCATCCTCAAGCGCGGCAAGCGGCTGGTGGTGGTCGACTGCATCCTCCATTCCGACGGCGAGGCCGATCCGGTGGCTCATGCGGTGCTGACCTATTCGATTCCCCAGGCGAGTTGATGTGGTATCGGGCTACAAATATCCGCGTATCATATTACCGCATTATTCAAGTCATTGAAAATACTGTCATTACTGCTCGTTCATGGCTTCCGTGTGCTGTTGACAGGATGCGCGAGTTCTCGTATCTCCAGCGCCAAGACGGCGGTCCCGATGGGCCGTCGTGTCGTTTCCGGTGTCGTTCGTCCGAGGACGGGGTTCGCCGGGGCCGTTTCGACCGTTACGAGGTACGAACACCATGAAGACTTTTTCTGCCAAGCCGGCGGAGGTCGAAAAGAAGTGGGTGCTCATCGACGCGCAGGGTCTCGTCGTCGGGCGCCTGGCTTCGCTGATCGCCATGCGTCTGCGTGGCAAGCATCTGCCGACCTTCACGCCGCACGTCGATCTCGGTGACAACATCATCGTCATCAACGCCGACAAGGTCGTCCTCACCGGCAACAAGGTGAAGGACAAGGTCTACTACTGGCACACCGGTTATCCGGGCGGCATCAAGGAGCGCACCGCGGGCAAGATCCTCGAGGGTCGCTTCCCGGGTCGCGTGCTCGAGAAGGCCGTGCAGCGCATGCTGCCGCGTGGTCCGCTGGCTCGTCAGCAGATGACCCACCTCAAGATCTACGCGGGTGCCTCTCATCCGCACGAGGCGCAGCAGCCGGAGACGCTCGACGTCGCCGCTCTCAACCGCAAGAACGCGAGGGTCTGAGCATGACCGAGATTCAGTCCTTCGAGGAACTGGGCGCCGCCGTCGGTGCCGCCAAGGCCGAGGCCGTCGCCGCTCCGGTGCACGAGCGCAAGGTCGATGCGCTCGGCCGTGCCTACGCCACCGGCAAGCGCAAGGACGCGGTCGCCCGCGTGTGGCTGACCCGTGGTTCGGGCAAGATCACCGTCAACGGCAAGGACTTCAGCGCCTATTTCGCGCGTCCGGTGCTGCAGATGCTGATCCTCCAGCCGATCCTCGCCGCCGATCGCGACGGCCAGTTCGACATCAACGCCACCTGTGAGGGCGGCGGTCTGTCGGGTCAGGCGGGCGCTCTGCGTCACGGCATCTCCAAGGCGCTCACCTACTTCGAGCCGGAACTGCGCGGCGTGCTGAAGCCCTACGGCTTCCTGACCCGCGACAGCCGTACCGTCGAGCGCAAGAAGTACGGCCGCCGGAAGGCCCGCCGCAGCTTCCAGTTCTCCAAGCGCTGATCCCAGCGTTTCGGATCGAACCGAGACTTTCGAGAAGGGCGGGCCGCGAGGCTCGCCCTTTTCGCGTCGATGGGGCCGTCGTCCGGGAGCGAGGTCGAGCGGGCTCAATCGCCGAGGCGGACGAGGGTCGGGCGGAGGATGCGGCCGTGCCAGCCGCCGGTGGCGGAGAAGACGGTCTGGTGGATGCGCTCCGGGGTGGCGGCGTCGACGACGAAGTCGTGGACGACGTCGAGGGGGTGGTCCGGCGTCACGGGATGCTCGACCGCGCCGAGGTGCGGGACGGTCACCGTGAACAGGCACGCGGCGGTGGCGCAGGAGGTGGTCTCGACGGTCGCGGTCACGCGCCAGCGGCCGGGCGACAGGGTCATGTAGGGGCCGTAGGCGAGGGTGCCGTCGATCGGGCGGCGGGTGCGAAAACCGTTCGAGCCGACGTCGACGGCCGGGGGCGTGCGCATCAGGAAGGCGAGCGGGGCTTCGGCGCGCACGAGCGGGACGCCGACGGCCTCGGCTCTGCCGCTCATGTCGGCGGCGCAGGCCTCGTCCGGGCAGGAGATCAGGATCTGCGTCTCGCCCCAGCGCAGCAGCGGCCGGGCGGGCGAGAGAACGCCGAAGTGCTCCTTGAACGGTTCGAAGGTGGCGTCCTCGACCCAGAAGAAGATCACGGCGTCGGATCGGGCGAGCTTGTCGCCGTAGGGGGCGATCAGGACCCGGCGCCCGGGAACGCGGCCGGCGGTCGCGCCGGCGACCGAGGCGGAGACGAGCACGCGATCGGGGGTGGTCCGTACCAGCTCGGCGAGCAGGGGTTCGATCGCCCGGATCTGGGTGACGAGACGCGTGCCGGTCGCGCCGAAGGCCTCCTCGGCGAGGCGCAGGCGCAGCTCGGCGCGGTGGACGGCGGAGGAGCCGACCAGGGCGACGGCGCCGAGCAGAAGCAGGGCGGTGACGGGGCGGCCGAGATCGCGGTCGCGGGCGACGTGGACGCTCCAGACCAGCGGCCAGACGGCGGTCATCAGCAACGGGAAGGCATAGTAGATCGTCAGGGCGCGTGCCGCGGGGGCGTGCGCGACGACCGAGAGCGCCACCCACGGGCCGACTGCGAGGATGCCGATCAGATGGCCCGGGTCGCGCGCGCGCCGCGCCATGATCGCGCAGGCGACGAGCAGCAGCGGCAGCCACGGGCTCTCGAACGCGATCTCGACGAGGTTGGCCCGGACGTAGGCGAGCGAGAGATGGGCGAAGGGCGGGTCGCCCAGGTAGATGCGCTTCAGGCCGTCGTCGGCGGTGAAGCCGATCTTCTGAATCACCAGCGCGACGAGCGAGGCGGCGAAGGCGAAGACGGCGACGCGGCCGAGGCGGCGGCGCGTCTCAGGGTCGCCGCCGGCGAAGCCGAGCCACGCCCAGGCGAGGAAGGCGAAGCCGAACAGGTGGAAGCCCATGTCCTCGCGCAAGAGGAACAGGCACGCGAGCGCGGCGGCGCCCGTCCACGCGCGACCGGTCGTCACCAGGATGAGGCCGAGCGGGGCGAGGGCGCCGAACACGGTCTCGGGATGGGGGAAGGTGAAGAAGGGCTTCAGAACACCGCTGGTCGCGAACAGCACAGTGACCGGCGCGGCGACCAGGACGAGGGCGCGGCGCGACCGGGTTTCGGGGTGGAGGGCGGCCAGCGCGAGGGGCGTCAGGGCGGTCGGGGCGTAGACGAGGACGAAGACCCAGTAGGTGAAGGTCTGCGTCGAAACGCCGAGACCGGCGCGGACGAGGCCGAGCAGGTGGAACAGCGGGCTGAGGTGGGTGTCGTAGTAGGAATGCGCCATCGAGAACGAGGGCGGGTGCGGCAGGCGCGGGTCGAGCGTGCCCATCAGCCCCATGTACATGCCGATGTCGTGGAGATACGGCCCGGCGACGACGAAGACGCGGTAGAGGTCGACGATCACGATCCCGACGACCAGCGTCACCGCGAGGAGCGCGGCGGCGAGCGCGGGGACCGGCGAGAGGGTCGCTCGGTCGAGGAGGCGGGCGGCGAACGATCCGTCGGAGGGGGAGGGAGAGGCTGCGGTCATCGCGGAGGCTCGGGGCGGGCGAGGCCGAACAGCGGGGCGAGCGGGAACAGCACGCGCGGCATCGTGTTGACGAGGCCGGGGTGGAGGAACAGACGCCCCCCGGCGGCGGCGATCGTCTCGTTGAGGGGGACGTGCTCGCAGACGTCGCGGCCGTCGCGGTGGCCGCGGTAGGCGGCGGCGAGGGCGAGGCTCATCCGGTAGACGGCGAAGCCGCCGAAGGCCGAGGTCACCGGGATCGGCCGCCCCCAGGGCAGGAACGGGCGGTTGCGCCAGTTGAGATGACGCAGACGGGCCCAGCGGCGGCGCCAGCCCTCGGGCGCGGCCTCGAGGTGGGGCACGAAGTCGTCGGGCGAACGGTTCGCGTCGCGCAGCGCCCAGACGTCGTTGTAGTAGAACAGCTGGTTGGCGAAGAGCGCGTCCCATCCCTCGAAGGCCATACAGCGGGCGAGGCGCTCGGGGGTGAGGAGGATGCTCGCGTCGTCCATGTCCATGACGACGAGGAAATCGGCCGAGCGCAGCGTCTCGTCGGCGCGGATCTCGTCGAGAAGCCGGTTGCGGCAGGTGGCGACGTTGCGCGAGCGGCTCTCGCCGCGGGCGGCGAGCCCGTCGAGGCAGAGGACGCGGCGACGCGGGTCGTCGGCGGCCCAACGGGCGAGGATCGCCTTGGTGGCGTCGACGGAGTCGTTCTCGGCGACGAGGAACCGGGCGGAGGAGAACAGGGGGGCGAGGCGCGACCAGGTGGCGAGCGCGCGCGGCAGATCGCCCGCGCAATCGCGCGCGGTTCCGACGAACACGGCGCTGCCGAAGGCCGCCTCCCGAGATCTCCCCGCCATCGATCCTCCCCGATCGAAGTCCGGCCGCCGGTCGCGGCGGACGCGGCACGAGATTTAGCCGAGGCGAGCGGCGCTGTCGCCTGTCGGGAGGGGGCGGTCGATCATTCGGGTCCACCGCCTTCGGGTTTCGTCGTATGGTGGGGCAAATCGATCGCGCCGAGGCGCATCTCGCGGAGACGACGGAATGGCCGCCGGCACCAACGATCCCCTTCGCCCGCGTCCGACCGACATGGCCTTTCTCGGGGGCGACCATGCCGGATCGGGCGAACCGACCTATGCGGGGGCGCTCTCCTTCATGCGGCGGCGCTACACGCGCGATCTCGCCGGCGTCGACGTGGCGATCATGGGGGTGCCGCTCGACGTCGCCGTGTCCAATCGCGCGGGGGCGCGATTCGGGCCGCAGGCGATCCGCCGCGCTTCGGCGATCCTCGACGGCGATCCGCAGTATCCGTTCCACTTCGACCCGTTCGAGGTGCTGAAGGTGGTCGACTGGGGCGACGCGGTGTTCGACTACGCGCGGCCGTGGGAGGCGCACGACTGCATCCACGCCCAGGCGGTGGACGTGCTGGCCTCGGGCGCCAAGCTGTTCGCGCTCGGGGGCGATCATTCGGTCACCTATCCGCTGCTGGTCGCCCACGCCGAGCGGCACGGGCCGTTGGCGATCGTCCATTTCGACGCCCATCAGGACACCTGGGGCGAGGCGGGGGCGGCGGGGCCGGGACACTGGACCGACCACGGCGCGTTCGTGCGGCGCGGGGTCGAGGCCGGGGTGATCGACGCGCACCGCTCGATCCAGATCGGCATCCGCACCCATGCGCCGCGCGACTGCGGCCTGGAGATCGTGTGGGGGTGGGAGCTGGAAACGAAGGGTATCCGCGAGGTGATCGAGCGGATCCACGCCCGCGTCGGCGAGGCCAAGGCCTACATGACCTTCGACATCGACTGTCTCGATCCGGCCTTCGCGCCGGGGACGGGCACGCCGGTGGCGGGCGGGCTGACCTCGCGCGAGGCGCTCGCCATCCTGCGCGAACTCGGGCGGATCGACTTCGTCGGCGGCGACGTGGTCGAGGTGGCGCCGCCCTACGACCACGCCGACCTCACGGCGATCGCCGGGGCGGCGGTGGCGCAGACGTGGCTCGGGCTCGAAGCGGAGAAGCGACGGGCGCATCGAGGGTAGGGGAGGCGTCTTCCCCTCGTCGCCGAAATCCGGCATACCGCTCAGCGCAATTCCGCCGAGGATCGATCATGTCCGCCAAGACCAACGTCGCCATTCTGGGTGCCTCCGGCTACACCGGCGCCGAGCTGCTGCGTTTCCTGCTCAATCACCCGCACGTGCGCATCGCGGCGCTGACCGCCGACCGCAAGGCCGGGTCGACCATGGCGGAGGCGTTTCCGCAGTTCGTCGGCATCGATCTGCCGCGCCTCGTCACCATCGCCGAGGTGGTCTGGGACGAGATCGATCTGGTGTTCTGCGCGCTGCCGCACGCTACCACCCAGGCGGTGCTGAAGACCGTGCCGAGCCGCATCAAGATCGTCGATCTGTCGGCCGACTTCCGTCTGTCGGACCCGGCCGCCTACGAGTACTGGTACGGCCACGCCCATCAGGCGCTCGAGCTGCAGGCCGAGGCGGTCTACGGCATCACCGAATTCGCGCGCGAGGCCGTCGCCAAGGCCCGTCTCGTCGCCAATCCGGGCTGCTACACCACCTGTAGCCAGCTGCCGGTGATCCCGCTGCTGGAGGCCGGGGCGATCGATCCGGACGAGATCGTCATCGACGCCAAGTCGGGCGTGTCGGGGGCGGGGCGCGCGGCCAAGGAGGCGATGCTCTACACCGAGGTGGCGGAAGGCTTCCACGCCTACGGCGTCGGCCACCATCGCCACATGGCCGAGCTCGAGGAGGGTTTCTCCCGCGCCGCCGGGCGGCCGGTGGTCGCCGCCTTCACGCCGCATCTGGTGCCGATGAACCGCGGCATGCTGGCGACGATCTACGTCAAGATGGTCGCCGGGCAGACGGTCGAGGGGCTGTCGAAGATTCTGGAGGAGCGGTTCGCGGGTGAGGCGTTCGTGCACGTGCTGCCGGTCGGCGCGGTGCCGCAGACGCGCCACGTGCGCGGGTCCAATCGCGCCTACGTCTCGGTGTCGAAGGACCGGCGGCAGGGGCGGGCGATCGTGATGTGCGTGATCGACAATCTGGTCAAGGGCGCCTCGGGGCAGGCGATCCAGAACATGAACTGCATGATGGGCTGGCCCGAGACGACGAGCCTCGAGGCGGTCGGCGTGTTCCCCTGAGGAACCTCGGCCGAGACGAGAGATGCGAGGGGTGGCGGAGACGCCGCCCCTCTTCGCATTTCGGGTCCGGATTCGGAAAACCGCACCGAATTCGGAATATCGGTCCATCCATTTGAAAACACGTCTATTTTCCTCTTTCCTCCTTCGCACTGCGGAAAACCGCAATTGAAAGTCGGGGCGCGCTGCCGTTAGCGGAGCGTCACGCGCTGCGGGCGGGGCAAATCCGCCCGCATGCATGCGTCATCGACATCGCGAGAGACGAGGCCGCCCGAGCGCCGTTCGGGCGAACGGGGGAGATCATTCATGCACGTCCACATGCCCGACATGCCGCACATGCCGGCCGAGGTGAAGAAGAGCTGGCATCAGATTCTCTATGTGCAGGTTCTGATCGCCATCGTGCTCGGCGCCGTGGTCGGCTGGCTGTTTCCCCAGTTCGCCACCAACGAGTGGATCAAGGCGATGGGCGACGGCTTCATCAAGCTGATCAAGATGGTGATCGCGCCGATCATCTTCTGCACCGTCGTCTCGGGCATCGCCCACATCGACGACGCCAAGAAGGTCGGCCGGGTCGGCGTCAAGGCGCTGATCTACTTCGAGGTGGTGTCGACCTTCGCGCTGGCGATCGGTCTGATCATCGGCAATCTGGTCGGTCCCGGCCACGGCTTCCAGGGCAAGGCGGACGCCGCCGCCGTGGCGCAGTACACAGCGCCGGAGAAGCAGGTGAAGTCGGTCGACTTCGTGCTCAACATCATTCCCGACAGCGTGGTCGGCGCCTTCGCCAAGGGCGACGTGCTGCAGGTGCTGCTGTTCTCGATCCTGTTCGGCTTCGCGCTGATGATGCTGGGCGAGAAGGGAAAGCCGGTGCGCACCCTGGTCGACGACGTGGCGCAGGGCATCTTCGGCGTCATCGGCATCGTCATGAAGGCCGCGCCGATCGGCGCGTTCGGCGCGATGGCCTATACGATCGGCAAGTTCGGACCGCAGGCGCTCGGCAATCTCGCCGGCCTGATCGCCACCTTCTACGTCACCGCCGCGCTGTTCGTGTTCCTGGTGCTCGGGCTGATCGCCCGGCTGGCCGGCTTCTCGATCATGCGCTTCCTCTCCTACATCAAGGACGAACTGCTGATCGTGCTCGGCACCTCGTCGTCGGAGAGCGCGCTGCCGCAGCTGATGGCCAAGCTGCAGAACATGGGCTGTTCCAAGCCCGTGGTCGGTCTGGTGGTCCCGACCGGCTACTCGTTCAATCTCGACGGCACCAACATCTACATGACGCTGGCGACGCTGTTCATCGCCCAGGCGCTCGGGGTCGATCTCTCCTTCCAGCAGCAGGTCACGATCCTGATCGTGGCGATGCTGACCTCCAAGGGCGCCTCGGGCATCACCGGCGCGGGCTTCGTGACGCTCGCCGCCACGCTCGCGGTGGTCAATCCGGCGCTGGTTCCGGGCATGGCGATCGTGCTGGGCATCGACAAGTTCATGTCGGAATGCCGCGCGCTCACCAACCTGATCGGCAACGGCGTGGCGACCGTGGTGGTCGCGTGGTGGGAGGGCGAGCTCGATCGCGACAAGCTCTACGCCGCGCTGCATCCGACCAAGGTGGAGCACATGGCGCCCGACGTCGCGGCGATCGCCTCCAGCCACGCCGACTGATCGCGGGCGAGGCGCTCACACTCCGCGTGGGGCGCCTCCTCGACCGACGGGCCTCGGCCCTCCCGGCCTCGCGCCGGGCAACGACGAGGAGGCGACGGCACGGCCGCGACCGGCGCCCGAGAGAAGACGGTGACCGTCCATCCCCTGAACGAAGAACCCCGCCCGGAGCGATCCGGGCGGGGCTTCGATTCGTCGAGCGTGCGGCGCGCGCCGATCAGGCCTTGGTGCGGACGTAGGAGCCGGGAGCGTCCTCGATCGGTTCGACCACGCCGCCGCCGGGCACGCGGGCGGGGACGGTCTCGGGGGCCATGGCGGTGAGCCAGGCCTGCCAGTGCGGCCACCAGGTGCCGGGGTGCTCGGTCGCGGTGGCGTACCAGTCGTCGAGGGTGCCGTCCATGCGCCCGCCGATCCAGTACTGGTACTTCGGCTTGGCGGCAGGGTTGACGACGCCGGCGATGTGGCCGGAGCCGCCGACCACCAGCTGGACCGGGCCGCCGAAGTACTTGCAGCCCTCGAACACCGACTTGGCCGGGGCGATGTGGTCCTCGCGGGCGGCGAGGTTGTAGATCGGGATCTTCACCTTGGAGAGATCGAGGCGGACGCCCGCGACCTCCATGCGCCCCTGGCTGAGATTGTTCTCGAGATAGCAGTTGCGCAGGTAGAAGCTGTGGTTGGCCGCCGGCATGCGGGTGCTGTCGGAGTTCCAGTACAGCAGGTCGAACGGGAAGGGCTCCTTGCCCTTGAGGTAGTTGTTGATGAAATAGGGCCAGATCAGGTCGTTGGAACGCAGCATGTTGAAGGCCGAGGCCATCGAGCGGCCCTCGAGGAAGCCCTTCTCACTCATCTTCGCTTCGACGACGTTGATCTGATCCTCGTCGACGAAGACGAGCAGCTCACCGGCGTTGACGAAGTCGACCTGGGTGGTGAACAGCGTCGCCGACTTGATGCGGTCGTCGCCGGTGGCGGCGCTCCAGGCCAGCGTCACCGACAGGAGGGTGCCGCCGACGCAGTAGCCGATGGTGTCGACGCCGCGCTCGCCGGTGATCTTCTCGATCACCTCGATCGATTCGAGCACGCCTTCCTTCATGTAGTGTTCGAAGGACTTTTGTGCCTGCTTCTCGTCCGGGTTGACCCAGGAGATGACGAACACGGTGTTGCCCTGCTCGACCGCCCAGCGGATGAAGCTCTTCTCCGGATTGAGATCCAGAATGTAGAACTTGTTGATCCAGGGCGGGCAGATCAGCAGCGGGCGGCGACGCACCGTCTCGGTGGTCGGGGTGTACTGGATCAGCTGGCAGACCTCGTTCTGCCAGACCACCTTGCCGGGGGTCATGGCGAGGTTCTTGCCGATCTCGAAGCGGGTGGCGTCGGACTGACGGATCTTCAGCTCACCGCCGCCGGCGGCGATGTCCTCGGCGAGCATGCGCATGCCGCGCACCAGATTGTCGCCGTTGGTGGTGAGCGTCTCGCGCAGCAGTTCCGGGTTGGTCAGCAGGAAGTTCGACGGCGCCAGGGCGGCGGTGATCTGGCGCATCCAGAAGTCCGCCTTGGTGCGCAGCTTCTCGTCGATCTCCGCCTCCTGGACCAGCTCGTCGGCCCAGCGCGAGGTGATCAGGTAGAACTGCTTGAGGAAATCGAAGAAGGCGTTGTCCTGCCACTCCGGGTCGGCGAAGCGCTTGTCGCGCGGGTCCGGCCTGGCGACCGGCTCGGTCGGCTCGCCGGTCAGGCGCTTCAGCGTCGAGGACCACAGGTCGATCCACCCGCCGACGAGGCGCTGCTGGGCGTGAATCGTGCGAGCGGGATCGGCCAGCCACCATTCGCCGACGTGGGCGAGCGTCTTGGTGACGATGGCGAGTTCTTCGGTGGCGACGTCGGTCTTGGCTTCGCCGGTCTCTCGCGGTTTGAGGTAGGCGGCCGCAGCCTTGCCCGCCTGTTCGAGCGCGCGCGCGAGATTCTGCGCGAAGGCGTCCGGATTGTTCACCAGATAGCGCAGCAGAGGATTCTGCTCGGATTCGGCCATTTCGTCGCGTCCCCTTCCCACGGATTCTTTGCTTTGATGTCGTGGTGCGGCCGTGGGAACCAGCTCAGAACCACGATCGGATCTCCCGCGATGCGACACGGTCTCGTGACATCCGCACGAGAACGAGTATCATCGCGCAGCCCCTTTCTCGAGCGAGGATGCTCGCAGGTCGTGACGAAACGAGCAACGAAGAATTACGTAGCATATGGACGGGACGCGATCCGCGCGGCGGCGGCAGGGCTGATGCTCCTGTCGGTGGCGGCCTGTTCGGGCTCGGACACGCTGGTGGGCGCCTCGTCGCCGACCTCCCATTCGGCCGTCGAGGCGAGCGCACAGCCGCGCGGCGGTGGGCCGAACTCGGCGTCGAGCCTGCCCGCGGGCGTGTCGGCGACCGGGGCCGACGGCTTTCCCAACGTGAACGTCGACACGGCGCGACGGCAGGCGGGCGCCTCGCGCACAGCCGCCGACATGGACCGGCTGGAGGCGGAACTGTTGGCGCTCGGCGCGCGGCAGAAGGCGGGCGCCGACACCTCGGCGCCGGGCAGCGTCATCCAGGAGCTCCAGGACCTCGGTCGGCGCTCCAAGCGGGAGACGGAGAAGGCGATCGAATCGGGTACGGCCCCGGATCCGCACTGAGGTCGTTCCGGCGCGGGCCGCTGGCCGCGGTCCTCGCGTCGAGACGGAGACGCGCCACCGACCGGCCGGGGCGGGCGGCGCGACGAACGGTTTCATGCATCGATCGACGGATGCCAAGTCCGGTGACTTCTGTTAAAAGGCGGTCCCCCCGGTCGAGCGACACGGACGTGTCGGCGGTGGGGCGACGTGCGGCGCGTCGATCGGCGCGCGACGACGTTTCCGGTGGATCGGCCGCCGGGAAGACGGGCAGGAGACATCGTCGCCGAGGCGGAGCGCCCGGACGACGCGAGACGAGAAGGTTCAGACCCATGGACGAGTTCCACAAGATCCGGCGTCTGCCGGTTTACGTCTTCGAACAGGTCAACCGTCTCAAGGCTCAGGCACGTGCGAACGGCGCGGACATCATCGATCTCGGCATGGGCAATCCCGATCTGCCGACGCCGCACTTCATCGAGGAGAAGCTGATCGAGACGATCGGCAAGCCGCGCACCAACCGCTATTCGACCTCCAAGGGCATTCCCGGCCTGCGTCGGGCCCAGGCCAACTACTACGAGCGCCGATTCGGCGTGAAGCTGAACCCCGATACCCAGATCGTGGCGACGCTCGGCTCGAAGGAGGGCTTCGCCAACATGGCCCAGGCGATCACCGCGCCGGGCGACGTGGTGATGTGCCCCAATCCGTCCTACCCGATCCACGCCTTCGGCTTCCTGATGGTCGGCGGCGTGATCCGCTCGATCCCGATCGAGCCGGGGCCGGAGTTCTTCCACGCGATGGAGCGGGCGATCGTCCATTCGATCCCCAAGCCGATCGCGGTGATCCTGTGCTACCCGTCGAACCCGACGGCGGTGACGGCCGACCTCGAGTTCTACAAGGACGTGGTCGCCTTCGCGAAGAAGCACGGCATCTTCGTGCTGTCGGATCTGGCCTATTCGGAGATCTATTTCGACGACGTGCCGCCGCCCTCGGTGCTGCAGGTGCCGGGCGCGATGGACGTGGCGGTCGAGTTCACCTCGATGTCCAAGACCTTCTCGATGCCGGGCTGGCGCATGGGCTTCGCGGTCGGCAACGAGCGGCTGATCTCGGCGTTGACCCGGGTGAAGTCCTACCTCGACTACGGCGCCTACACGCCGATTCAGGTGGCGGCCTCCCACGCCCTCAATTCCGGGGACGCCTGCATCGCGGAGATCCGCGACGTCTACAAGAAGCGCCGCGACGTGATGGTCGAGGCCTTCAACACGGCGGGCTTCCCGATCCCGGCGCCGAAGGCGTCGATGTTCGCCTGGGCCAAGATCCCGGAGAAGTTCCGCCATCTCGGCTCGGTCGAGTTCTCCAAGCTCCTGATCGAAAAGGCCGACGTGGCGGTGGCGCCGGGCATCGGCTTCGGCGAGCAGGGCGACGAGTACGTTCGCCTCGCGCTGGTGGAGAACGAGCAGCGCCTGCGTCAGGCCGCGCGCAACATTCGCCGCTTCTTCGACAGCGCCGACAAGACGCTCCACAACGTGATCCCGCTCAAGGCCAACGGCTGAGAGCGCACGTCGTCCGTCGTTCCCGCACGGGTGGCGGGGCGCGCGGGGGAGGGAAGTCCTCGGCCCCCGTTTTCGCTCTCGCCCCGCGCCCGTCGTCAAGTTGGATACGCCTCCCATGCAGTCCTCTCTTCGTCTGGGCATCGCCGGTCTCGGTGTGGTGGGTGCCTCCGTCGTCCGGGTTCTCCAGAAACACGCCGACGATCTCGCGCAGCGCTGCGGCCGCAAGGTGGTGGTTCGCGCCGTCTCCGCCCGCGACCGCACCCGTGATCGCGGCGTCGACCTCACCGGGGTGAATTGGTTCCAGGATCCGGTGAAGCTGGCAGAGAGCCCCGACATCGACGTGTTCGTCGAGCTGATGGGCGGTGCGGGCGGCGCGGCGGAGGCGTCGGTGCGGGCGGCGCTGGCCTCCGGCAAGCACGTCGTCACCGCCAACAAGGCGCTTCTGGCCAAGCGCGGCGTCGAACTCGCCGCGCTCGCCGAGAAGAAGGGCGTCAGCCTCAACTTCGAGGCGGCGGTCGCCGGCGGCATTCCGATCATCAAGACCCTGCGCGAGAGCCTCGCCGGCAACTCGGTCACCCGGGTGTTCGGCATTCTCAACGGCACGTGCAACTACATCCTGACCCGGATGCAGAACGAGCGGCTGTCGTTCGACGTGTGCCTGAAGGAGGCGCAGCGGCTGGGCTACGCAGAGGCCGATCCGACCTTCGACGTCGGCGGCTTCGACACCGCGCACAAGCTGGCGCTGCTCACCTCGCTGGCGTTCGGATCGCAGATCGACGCCGATCACATCTCGATCGAGGGCATCACCGAGATCACTCTCGACGACATCGAGAAGGCCGACGAGCTCGGCTACAGGATCAAGCTCCTCGGCATCGCCGAGCGGGGGCCGGGCGGCGGCATCGAGCAGCGGGTCCATCCGACCATGGTGCCGAAGTCCTCGGCGATCGCGCGCATCGACGGCGTGCTCAACGCCGTGGCGGTGGAGGCGGACTTCGTCGGCAAGCTGATGCTGGTGGGGCCGGGCGCGGGCGGCGACGCCACCGCCTCGTCGGTCGTCTCCGACATCGCCGACATCGCGCGCGGCACGGCGCTGTCGACCATGGGCAAGCCGAGCGAGCACATGGCACCCTATCTCGAGTCGAACGTCTCGGGTCACTCCGGCGGCTACTACGTGCGCCTCGCCGTGCACGACCGACCGGGCGCCTTCGCGGCGATCGCCGGGCGGATGGCCGAGCGCGGCATCAGCCTCGAATCGATCGTGCAGCGCGCGCGCCGTCCCTCGGCCGACGCGCCGGGCGAGGCGGCGCCGCACGAGGCGCAGCCGGTGATCATGCTGACCTATCAGACCACCGAGGCGGCGATCCGCGCCGCGCTCGACGACGTGGAGAAGGACGGGCACGTCGCGAGCCCGCCACGGTTCATTCGTATCGAGACCTTCTGAGGAAGAAGGTCGGCTCATCGAGACCTTCGCGAAGAGGGCCGAGCAGGCCGCCGAAGAGCGGCGGGAGGAAGTGATGTCCGCATCCAAGGCGACGGCCCGCAAGGCCGAAGAGGGCGCCGCCCTCGATCGCATTCTCACTCTGGAGCTGGCGCGGGCGACCGAGCGCACCGCCGTGGCGGCTGCGCGCTTCCGCGGGCGTGGCGACGAGATGGCCGCCGACGCGGCCGCCGTCGAGGCGATGCGGCGCGAACTCAATCGCCTGCCGATCGCCGGGACGGTGGTGATCGGCGAGGGCGAGCGCGACGAGGTCGAGCTCCTGTGGATCGGCGAGGCCGTCGGCACCGGCAAGGGACCGGCGGTCGACATCGCGGTGGTGCCGCTCGAGGGCACGACGATCTGCGCCAAGAACCTGCCGAATTCGATCTCGGTGGTGGCGGTGGCGGAAGCCGGCAGCCTGCTCAAGGCGCCGGACGTCTACATGGACAAGATCGCGATCGGCCCCGGCTATCCGGCCGGGCTCGTGTCGCTCGATCGCTCGCCGCGCGAGAACCTCCGGGCGCTGGCCGAGGCCAGGCACGTGCCGATCGAGGAGATCACCGCCTGCATTCTCGACCGGCCGCGCCATGCGCGTCTGATCGAGGAGGTGCGGGCGACCGGCGCGTCGATCCGGCTGATCGGCGACGGCGACGTCACCGGTGTGATCCACACCACCGAGCCGGAGGAGACCGGCATCGACATCTATCTCGGCATCGGCGGCGCGCCGGAGGGCGTGCTGGCGGCGGCGGCGCTCAGGTGCATCGGCGGGCAGATGGAAGCGCGACTGATGCTCGATCGGCCCGAGAAGATCGAGCGGGCGCGCGCGCTCGGCATCACCGATCCGCGCAAGATCTATCGGCTCGAGGACATGGCCAAGGGCGACGTGCTGTTCGCGGCGACCGGCATCACCGACGGCAACTTCCTGCAGGGCGTGAAGTTCGGCCGCAATCGCATCACCACCCACACGGTGGTGATGCGGTCCTCGACCGGCACGGTGCGCTGGATCCGCGCGCGCCATACGCTGTTCGACAAGTTCGACGCGTGAGCAAGCCGCGCCTTCGATCCGCGACGGGCGAGCGAGAGGGAGAGGCGCGATGCGGTTGACCGGCTTCGCCGAGGAGGGCGAGACGCGGGCGGTGCTGGGGGTGGAGACCTCCGCCTCCGGGCGCGCGTGGCGCGATCGGCTCGACGCGGTCGGCGCGGCGCAGGCGCTCGGGCTCGCCCAGCGGCTCGATCTGCCGGAGATCGTGGCGCGGGTGCTGGCGGGGCGCGGGGTCGGGGCCGACGAGGCGCTCGCCCATCTCGATCCGTCGATCAAGGGGCTGATGCCCGATCCCAGCACCCTGACCGATCTCGACGTCGCGGTGGCGCGAATCGCCGACGCGGTCGAGGCGGGCGAGGCGATCGCTCTCTTCGCCGACTACGACGTCGACGGGGCGACCTCGGCGGCGGTGATGCGGCGCCATCTCACGCGGCTCGGGGCCGACCCGATCGTCTACGTGCCGGATCGGCTGATCGAGGGCTACGGCCCCAACGCCGAGGCGATCGCCGGGTTGGCGGCGCGCGGCGCGCGGCTGCTGATCACGCTCGACTGCGGCTCGACCAGCCACGAGGCGCTGGAGACGGCGCACGGGCTCGGGCTCGACGCGGTGGTGATCGATCATCACCAGTGCGGGGTCGAGCTGCCGCGCGCGGTGGCGGTGGTGAATCCCAATCGCCACGACGATCTCTCGGGGCTCGGGCATCTGTGCGCGTGCGGCGTCGCCTTCGTCACGCTGGTCGGGCTCAATCGCGAGCTGCGCCGGCGCGGGTTCTTCCGCACCCGGGCGGAGCCGGATCTCCTCACCCTGCTCGATCTGGTGGCGCTCGGCACGGTCGCGGACGTGGTGCCCCTGATCGGGCTCAATCGCGCCTTCGTGGTCAAGGGGCTGCAGGTGGCGCGGCGGCGGGGCAACGCCGGGCTGTCGGCGCTGGCGGCGGTGGCGCGGGTGAGCGGGCCGATGTCGCCCTATCACCTCGGTTTCATGATCGGGCCGCGCATCAACGCGGGCGGACGCATCGGCGATGCCGGGCTCGGCTCGCGGCTGCTCGCCACCGACGATCCGGTCGAGGCGGAGCGCATCGCCGCCGATCTCGACCGGCTCAACAAGGAACGCCAGGCGATGGAGGCGGCGATGGTCGAGGAGGCGGACGCGCAGATCGTCGGCCTCTACGGCAGCGATCCGGGGCCGATCGTGGTGGCGTCGTCGCCCGACTGGCATCCCGGCGTGGTCGGGCTGATCGCCTCGCGGCTCAAGGAGCGCTGGCATCGCCCGGCGCTGGCGGTGGCCTTCGATCGCGGCGAGACGGGCACCGGGTCGGGGCGGTCGGTCGCCGGGGTCGATCTCGGCGCGGCGGTCCGGGGCGCGGTCGAGGCCGGACTGATCCCGAAGGGCGGCGGGCACAAGATGGCGGCGGGGCTGACGGTGGCGCGCGGGTCGCTGGAGGCGGTGCGGGCGTATCTGGCCGAGCGGCTGGCGGCGGGGGTCGAGGCGAGCCTCGATCGGCGCGATCTGAAGATCGACGGGGCGCTGACGGCGGGGGCGGCGACGGTGGATCTGGTCGAGACGCTGGAGAAGGCCGGACCCTACGGGGCGGGCCAGCCCGAGCCGCTGTTCGCCTTCCCGGCGCATCGCGTCGCCTTCGCCGACGAGGTCGGTCAGGGGCACGTGCGGCTGTCGCTCGCCTCGGGTGATGGCAGCACGCTCAAGGCGATCGCCTTCCGGGCGGCGACCGAGCCGGTGGGGCGGACGATTCTGGAGTCCCGCGGGCGGCCGCTACACGTCGTGGGTGCACTCGGACTGGACCATTGGCAGGGTGATGCAAGAGTGCAACTACGTGTCGTCGACGTCGCCGACCCGAGCCGCCGGAGCTTGTGACCTCCGGGAAATTCCTGTTTCTGGGGGCAACGATTCACCGTTCGGTAACCCGAAGGATTCGATGATCTCTCATCGGGTTTCGGAGTGGACGGGGGACGTCATGTCGGTTGTCGGAGAGAGTGTCGTCGTGATGGTCGCAGGTTCCGGTCTCGTTACGGAAACGGTTGAAAAGATTCGTGTTTCTCGGCGCGACCGTCGTCTGGTCCGCGCCGCTCTACTGATCATCGGCATGCTCGCCGTGACCGACGCCGTGCTCTATCTCGGCCGTCTGATCTGATCTGCCGAGACCCCGCGCGCGAGTGTGGGGACGTCTCGTTCTCGACGCCGTCGGACCTCCGGCGGCGTCTTCGTTTGCGGTGCGGCGATTCGTGATCGTCAGGCGGCCAGTTCGGCGACGACCGCATCGAAGGCCGCAACCAACTTCTCGACTTCCGCGAGTGTCGTGGTCGGGGCGATCAGCATCATGTTGTGGAAGGGCGTGACGATCACGCCGCGCTCGATCAGGGCGAGCCGCAGCGCGCCCTCGATCTCGGCGTCGCCGATCGCGCCCGCCTCAGCGCCGTTCACCGGCCGGGTCGGCGACAGCATGAATTCGACCCGCGCGCCGACCGAGGTGACCACCCAGGGCAGGCGGTGGCGGCGCACCACGTGCTCCAGTTCGGCGGCGAGGCGCTCGGCGAGCGCGATCATGTGATCGTAGGCGCCGGCGGTGGCCACCTCGGTCAGGCAGGCGCGCACGGCGGCGAGGACGAGGGCATTGGCCGAGAGCGTGGTGCCCATGCCCGAATATCCCGGCGTGGCGAGGCGGGCGGCGCGCATCGCTTGCGACACCGCCTCGGTGAAGCCGTAGACGGCGGCGGGCAGGCCACCGGCGATCGGCTTGCCGACGACGAGGAAGTCGGGATCGAGGCCGTGGGCGCGGGTCCAGCCGCCGGGGCCGGACGAGATGGTGTGGGTCTCGTCGAGGGCGAGCAGGGTGCCGCTCGCGCGGGTCAGCGCGCGCAGGGCCTCGTGGAAGCCCGGTTGCGGCTGGACCATGCCGATGTTGGTCATCACCGGCTCGGTCAGCACCAGCGCGACCGAGCGATCGGCCAGCGCCGCCTCGACGGCGGCGAGATCGTTGAACTGGACGACGCGGGTGTGTTCGGTCAGGTCCCAGACCTGGCCCATCAGGCCGGGGCGCAGGATCGGGCGGCCGTCGCGCAGGCGCACGTGGGTGTCGTCGACCGCACCGTGATAGGCGCCGTCGAAGATCAGGATGTTCGGGCGGCCGGTGACGGCGCGGGCCCAGCGAATCACGGCGCGGTTGGCGTCGGAGGCGGTCTGGGTCAGCTGCCAGTGGGGCAGGCCGAAGCGGTGGGCGAGCAGGCGGCCGACCTCGGGAACGAGGGCGGAGGGCAGCATCGCGGTCATGCCGTGGCGGGCCTGGGCGGCGATCGCGGCCACCACCGGCGGCGGGGCGTGGCCGAACATCGAGCCGGTGTCGCCGAGGCAGAAGTCGGTCATGACGTTGCCGTCGACGTCGACGAGGGTCGAGCCGGTCGCCTCGGCGACGAACATCGGGAAGGGCAGGCCCCAGTCGCTCATCCAATGGAGCGGCACGCCGTCGTGCCAGTGGTCGGCGGCTTCGGCGGCGAGGACGGCAGAGCGTGGGCGGCGGGCGACGTAGCTCGCGCGCTCGCGGCCGATCAGGGCGGTGAGGCGGTCGGTCGAGACGCCGTGGCGGAGGCTCGTGTCGGCGTGGGGGACGGACGGTCGGCTCGACGGCATGGGCGCGCTCCTCACGGGGGTCGCGCCGAGCTTAGCGATCGTACGACAGCCGAGGCAAGCCCGGCGAGGCGTCGCGAGAGGGAGGTCGGGTGTCGGGCCGTGCGTTCGACCATGCCGCGGGTTGCGTCTTCCCTTCTCCCGCGAGAGGAGAAGGCAAGAGGGGCGCACGGCGGCGCCGGAGCAGGGTCGATGCGGCCCGATCGATCGCCTCGCGCCGTCGCGAGGGAGGCCGGGGCGGTCAACGCGCGGTGGCGGCGGCGACCATCGCCAACAGGCACAGAACGATGAAGAGTTCGAAGGCGCTGGGCGCGCCGAAATGGCCGATGAAACGCTTGAACACGGACACGGTCGTCATCCTCGACGCGCGGGTAGGGCGGGGCTTCATGGAAAGCAGGCGAAGATGACGCGGTCGTGACCGCCCGTGCCTTATCGTCGGTCAATCGGCGCGAGGAAACTGCGGAGAACGGTCGATTTCGGCGGCGGGCGTTTGCGGTGGGCGAGGCGGCGACGTAGCATTCGCGACACGAAACGGAGCGAGGTGCGCTCTTGGCCGTCGATGCCCCTCCGGCGATCACGCCGCCCCAGTCGGTTCCCTCCACCGGCCTCGATCCGGCGACGCTGACGGCGGGCCGGATCGTCGAGGCGCGGGTGGTGTCGCTCGCCGGTGGGCAGGCGGTGCTGGCGAGCCGCCACGGCGCGCTCGAGGCCGACC
>JBEOKB010000224.1:0-5528 GCA_040275425.1 Siculibacillus sp.
TGCGGGTCGGTTCCACCTCCAGGCGCCGATGGCGCACGAGCCGGGGGAAGACGACCGTCAACCGGTCGCCGACCAGCGTGAGGCGGTAGTCGAACAGATCGGTCAGCGGTCCGGCTTCGGTGGCGAGGCGGAACCAACCGAAGTGGACACGGTCGGCGGGGGCGACGACCGGGGCGAGGCGCAGCGCGCGATAGGCCCCGCATTCGACGCAGTCGACGACGAGGCGGCGGCCGTCGAGACGGACCGCGCTCGCCGGCGTCACGGTGGTCTCGAGGCGGATCGACAGCACGAGCGCCACCGAGACGGCGAGGAAGGCGGCGTTCGCGCGGGACCGCGTCGCCCGTTCCAGCGCGATCCAGGCGATCAACGCGGCGAGCGGATAGGAGACCTTGTAGTAGTGGACGAGGTTGAAGCGCCACAGATTGGTGGGGGCCATGTCGCGGTAGGCCGTGTAGAGGGTCACGTTCGCGACGACGACGACCGCCACCGCCGCGAAGGGCAGACCCCAGCGGCGCAGGCCGAGCACCCCACCCGGCACGGCCAGAAGGAGCCAGGGCGCGGACCGGGCCATGCCGTCGCCCTCCCCCCACAGCGGCAGAGGGTCGATCACCAGCCCGTAGAGCCGCTGCCAGAACAGCTCGAGCTCGAAGCCCCAGTGGCGCGAGACGCCCATGTACTCGGTCGGCGCCCAGCCGTAGATGCGGACGTGGAGCGCGCCGTAGAGGGCGAGCGGCACCGCGCCGACGAGGAGACCGAGGGCGAGGCGGCGCAGCGCCTCGGGAAGCGGCTCTTCGACGAGGCAGCGGCCGGCGATCGCCACGACCAGCGGCAGCATCATCGCCGCGTCGGCCGGGCGGGTCAGCGGCGTGACGGCGGCGCACAGGGCGGCGACGGCGACGGCGAGCCGCCCCGGTGGGGGGCGGCGGACGGCGACGAACAGGGCGGCGTAGACCCACACCACCACCGGCGAGGTGTTCCAGGGAATGATCCATTCCCGGAAGACGCGCCCATCGGAGAGGGTGGCGAGGGCGAACAGGAGCAGACCGGCGTTGCGCGGGACCGCGAAGCGCGCGGCGATCGCGGCGAAGAGGGCCGCGGCGGCGAGGAAGCAGACGAGATCGATCACGAAGAACGGATGATCCGGCATCAACCCGACGAAGAGCGCGCCGAGGAGGGGATAGCCCATCGGGTACCAGTGCGCCGATGTCGAGAGATCGCCGCTCGCGAAGGCCCGGGCGGAGGCGAGGTACCTGCCCTGGTCGAACCAGCCCCACCAGCCGGTGGGATGGACCCGATCGTGGCCGGGCACGGAGGGATCGAGCCCATAGGCGACCACGTAGAGCACCGCCAGGGCGAGCAGAAGCAGCGCGGTGACGCGCGGGGCGTCGAGCAGCGGGGCGACTCGGACCCACGAGGGTCGGGGCATGGCGGCGGCGGTCCCGAGTGGCGGGGTCTCGGACATGCGGGCTCCTCGGCGCGTGGTCGCGGGCGGGCGGCAGCCCTCGGACCCGAGCATAGCGCAAAAGAAAATCGGCCCGGAGCCGTCGGGCGCCGAGCCGATTTTTCTTTCCAGGTCCAACTTCACTCGGAAGTTGGTGCGGCCGAATGGACTCGAACCATCACCCCTCTCGGGACTAGCACCTCAAGCTAGCGCGTCTACCAATTCCGCCACGGCCGCGCCGGAAGGTCGTTCACGAGGTCGCCCTCGCGAAGTGGGGCTCATGTACCCCATCGGATTCGCGGGATCAAGCTCCGGCGCGTGAAAATCGGATAAGAATTCCACAGGCCCCCGTTCGCCGGCTCACAGACGGCGGACGGCGTCGCGCGGGCGATAGCCGGGAGCGCGGAACAGAACCTCGGTGATGGTGATGCCGATGCGATCGCCGCGCAGCACCACCTGCCCCTGGGCGACGGGCACGTTGTTGGCGAGAATCTTGACGTCGTCGCTCTCACGCGCGTCCAGTTCGATCACGGCGCCGCGTCCCATGCGCAGGACCTGATGGATCGGAACCTGGGTGGTGCCCAGGACGACCGAAATGTCCACGCCGATGTTGTCGAACGGAGTCATATGGTGCTTTCCTCTCGCCACCCGATTGAGCCGGTCGCAGGAGATTGGCAGGACGATGGTTAGCGAATGGTAAACGAGGCGTCCCGAAACGACATGATCGCGCAGGAAGCGCGACCGGACCGCGATCACGTTCTGACGGATCACGTCTTCTTCGCGCGCGCCGGGTCGGCGCCGATCGAATGGGCGATCTCCGACGGGCTCACGCCCTATGCCGAGGCGGTGGCGGAGATGGAGGCGCGAGTGGCGCGAATCGCCGCCGGAGAGGCGGCGGAGCGGGTGTGGCTGGTGGAGCACCCTCCCCTCTACACCGGCGGCACCAGCGCCAAGGCGGCCGATCTGGTCGATCCCGACCGCTTTCCGGTGTTCCAGACCGGGCGCGGCGGCGAATACACCTATCACGGACCCGGACAGCGGGTGGCCTACGTCATGCTCGACCTCACCCGGCGGCGGCAGGATCTGCGCGCCTACGTGGCGGCGCTGGAGCAGTGGATCATCGCCACGCTGTGGGCGCACCACGTGCGCGGCGAGCGGCGCGAGGACCGGGTCGGCGTGTGGGTGAAGCGGCCGGACAAGGCGGAGATCCGCCCCGGCGTTCCGGCCGAGGACAAGATCGCGGCGATCGGCATCCGCGTGCGCAAGTGGGTGACGTTCCACGGCATCGCGCTCAACGTCGAGCCGGAGCTCGACCATTTCGACGGAATCGTACCGTGCGGGATTCGCGGCCACGGCGTCACGTCGCTGGTCGATCTCGGCCTGCCGGTGACGCTGCCGGACGTCGACGTGGTGATGAAGCGCGAGTTCGAGAAGGTGTTCGGACCGACGGTGGCGGCGGCGGCGCCCTGAGGGCGGGCCGCGCGCGGCCTCGCGCGGTCACTCGCTGGGGCGAATCAGGAAGCCGGGCGCGGGCGGGTTCGGCTCGTCGTGGCGCTCCAGGACCTCGACACGGGCGTGGGCGGGGCCACGGCGGCAGCGGCCGACCATGTCGTCGACGCGCTCGGGCGGGCCGGAGAACACCGCCTCGACGGTGCCGTCGTGGCGGTTGCGCACCCAGGCGGAGAGGCCGAGGTCGCGCGCGGCGCGCTCCGCCCAGGCGCGGAACCCCACGCCCTGCACTCGCCCCGCCAAGACGACTCTGATCGTCACCACCCTCACCACTCCTCAGCGCAGACGCGGCACCGCACGGCCCGCCGATCAACACTCACGTCGCGCCGTTGCGACAGGGTTCCGATTTTCTGTTCGAGAGGCCCGAACCGCGGGGCCGAGCCGATATGCGGCCGAACGCCGAGCCCTATTGATACCCGGCGATCGTGTCGTTGCGCCAGCCGTGGAAACCCTGAGGCGCGCGGATCGTCGCCGACGGTCCCGGAGGATCAGCGACCGTCGGTCGACAGGCCGAGGGCACGGGAGAGGTCGTCGACGGTGTCGACGATGCGGGCGGCACGGGCGCGGGCGAGTTCGTCGCGGCCGCCGTAGCCCCACGTGACGCCGATGGTGGGCACGCGGGCGGCGCGGGCGCCGAGGACGTCGTGCTCGCGGTCGCCGACCATGACGGCGGCGGCGGGATCGAGGGCCTCGGTCGCGACGATCCAGGGGACGAGGTCGGTCTTGTGGACGCGGGTGCCGTCGAGTTCGGAGCCGTGGATCGCGCGGAAGAAGCGATCGAGGCCGAAGTGGACGAGGATTCGTTCGGCGAAGACGCGGGGCTTCGACGTCGCCAGTACCAGGGTGCGGCCGTCGGCGACGAGGCGAGCGAGGAGTTCGGGGATGCCGGGATAGACCACGTTCTCGTAGAGGCCGATCGTGCCGAAGCGCTCGCGGTAGGCGACGACCGCGCGGGCGGCGAGATCGCGGTCGCCGTCGAGGAGACGGGCGAAGCCGTCGATCAACGGCGGGCCGATGCACCAGTCGAGGTCGACCTCCGGCGCCAGCGGACGGCCGAGGGCGGTCATGGCGTGGCGAATCGATTCGGTGATGCCGACCTTCGGGTCGGTCAGGGTGCCGTCGAGGTCGAACAGCACGAAGGCGGCCCCTCGCGGGGCCGCCTCCGGAACGTCGTCGCGAACGAGCGGCTCCGCGCTCATTCGAACTCGATGATGACGGCGTCGACGGCGAGGCTGTCGCCGGCCTTGGCCTTGATGCTCTTCACCTTGCAGTCGCGCTCGGCGCGCAGGACGTTCTGCATCTTCATCGCCTCGACCACCGCCAGGGTGGCGCCGGCCTTGATCTCCTCGCCTTCGGCGACGTCGATCGAGATGACCAGACCCGGCATCGGGCAGAGCAGGAAGCGCGAGGTGTCCGGCGGCGCCTTGAACGGCATGAGCTTCTCGAGCTCGGCGACGCGCGGGATCATCACCTTGGCGATCGAGGTGGCGCCGCGATAGCGCAGCTCGGCGCCGCCGACGATCGGGCGGATCTGAACCGTGACGGTCTTCTCGTCGAGTTCACCGGTCCACAGCAGGTCGCCGGGCTGCCAGCGGGTCGAGACGTTGGTCACGGCGGTGTCGCCGGGGAACAGCACCTCGATCTCGAGCGGCATGCCGACGAAGCCCGAGGGGACCTTCACGTCCATGTACTCGCCGTCGACCTTGACGACCCAGTCCTCACGCATCAGGCCGTTGTGCGGACGCAGACGGCCCGGCAGGCTGTCGAGACGATCCTTGCGCAGGATCTCCATCGTCAGCGCGACGGCGGCGAGGATCTTGCGGTCCTCGGCGTGCGGCACGTTGCCGGTGAAGCCGTCCGGGTACTCCTCCTTGATGAAGCCGGTGGAGAGCTTGCCGCTCTTCCAACGCTCGTGGCCCATCAGCGAGGTCAGGAACGGGATGTTGTGCTGGATGCCGTCGATGACGAAGGCGTCGAGCGCGTCGGCCTGGGCCTCGATCGCCTCGAGGCGGGTCGGGGCGTGGGTGACGAGCTTGGCGATCATCGGGTCGTAGTACATCGAGATCTCGCCGCCCTCGACCACGCCGGTGTCGTTGCGGACGGTGATCTCGCCGTCGGTGCCCTCTTCCGGCGGACGATAGCGGGTCAGACGACCGATCGACGGCAGGAAGTTGCGGAAGGGGTCCTCGGCATAGATGCGGCTCTCCACCGCCCAGCCGTTCAGCTTCACGTCCGCTTGCGTGAGCGCCAGCTTCTCGCCGTAGGCGACGCGGATCATCTGCTCGACGAGGTCGACGCCGGTGATCAGCTCGGTGACGGGGTGCTCGACCTGGAGACGGGTGTTCATCTCGAGGAAGTAGAAGTTCTTGTTCTGGTCGGCGACGAACTCGACGGTGCCGGCACTGTCGTAGTCGACGGCCTTGGCCAGCGCCACGGCCTGCTCGCCCATCTTCTTGCGGGTCGCCTCGTCGAGGAGCGGCGACGGCGCCTCCTCGATGACCTTCTGGTTACGGCGCTGGATCGAGCACTCGCGCTCGCCCAGATAGATCACGTTGCCGTGCTTGTCGCCCAGCACCTG
>JBEOKB010000225.1:0-8953 GCA_040275425.1 Siculibacillus sp.
CGTAGATGAGGTCGACGATCAGCTTCACTTCGTGCAGGCACTCGAAATAGGCCATCTCGGGGGCATAGCCCGCCTCGACCAGGGTCTCGAAGCCGGCGCGGATCAGCTCGACGAGGCCGCCGCACAGCACGACCTGCTCGCCGAAGAGATCCGTCTCGCACTCTTCGCGGAAGTTGGTCTCGATCACGCCCGACCGGCCGCCGCCGACGCCGCAGGCGTAGGAGAGCGCGAGGTCGTGGGCATTGCCCGAGGCGTCCTGATGGACGGCGATCAGGCACGGCACGCCGCCGCCCTTCTGATATTCGCCGCGCACGGTGTGGCCCGGGCCCTTCGGCGCGATCATCACGACGTCGACGGTCGACTTCGGCTCGATCAGGCCGAAGTGGACGTTGAGGCCGTGGGCGAAGGCGATCGCCGCGCCGTCGCGGATGTTGCCGGCGATCTCGGCCTTGTAGATGTCGGCCTGCAGCTCGTCCGGGGTCGCCATCATGATCAGGTCGGCCCACTTGGCCGCCTCGGCGACGGTCATCACCTCGAGGCCGTCGGCCTGGACCTTGGCGGCGGTGGTGGAGCCGGCCTTGAGCGCGATGCGGATGTCCTTGCAGCCCGAATCCTTGAGGTTCATGGCGTGCGCACGGCCCTGGGAGCCGTAGCCGACGATGGCGACCTTCTTGCCCTTGATCAGATTGATGTCGGCATCGGAATCGTAGTAGACGCGCATGTGCGTTTCCTTCCCTGGGTGATCACGGACCGGTCGCGCCGGTCGAGACGATGGTCTCCACGGCGGTGCCGTGGAGGGTGAGAAACTGCCGAACCGCCCGCGCGGCGTCCGCGCGGACGACCTCGGGCAGAAGATCGATCGGGTCGCCGAGCAGCAGCCGGATCTGAACGTCGCGGGCGACCAGCCCGAAGAAGGTGCGGAACGCCTCGCCCGCGTCGTCGAACGCCAAGAGCCCCGCCGCCCGGCCCGCCTCCAGCACCGGCTCCAGCCGCCGCCCCATCGCGAACCGGCCGTTGGCCAGCACGATCGTCCCCAGCCGCGCCTCGCTCGCCGCCGTGCCGATCGCCACCCGGTTGAGGGCGATCGAGGTGTCGGAGCCGATCACCGTCAGCCAGTTGACCGCGAATTCCTCGAGCCGCCGCGTCAGCGACGCCCGATCGAGCCGTTCCGCCCCGACCGGCGCCACCCTGACCCGCGCCGCCTGCCACTGCACCGTCGCCGCCAACAGCCCGTCGCGGTCGCCGAACCACTTGTAGAGCGTCTCCTTGGAACACGACGCCCGCCGCGCCACCTTGGTCATGGTCAGCCGGTCGCCCTCCTCGACGAGCAGGCGCAGCACCGCGTCGAGCACGCCGATCTGGCGCTCGGTCCACGCGACCCCGTCCGTCCTCGCCGAAGCTTCCACGCCGCCCTCTCCCCGGCCCGCGCGCCCGCCCGAGCCGTACCGTACGTTACGGTTCTCATAGCTCGAGCCCGACGCCGCCACAAGCGCCACGTTGGGGATGCGACCTCCCGTCCACCGCCCCGGCCGAAGGAACGCCGCCCCGGCCGAAGCCGTGCGCCCTCCCCGGCGCTTCGACGCCGGACGGGCTCGCCCCCGCCTCAGCTCTTCTTGACGCGATAGAGCTGGAAGCCCTTGCCGTCGTAGGCGAGATCGAGGTTGGTCGGATCGGGATTGTCGGCGCCGTGTTCGGTGTAGAGTACGTAGACGAAGTCGTGTTCGTCGGTCCAGTTGTCCCAGAAGTGCTCGCGCGGCGCGTCGTCCTCGCGCACGTAGGAGGTCGCCACCAGCTGCGAGATCGTCGGCGGCACGCCGTCCTCGGTGTCGACGCGGGCGTGATAGGCCGGCCGCACCACCATGATCTGCTTGCCCTTGACCGCGAAGGCGGTCGAGACCAGCGACGACCGCTCGATGATCGCCATGCACGGCGCATGGCTGATCGCGTCCTGTTCGGTCTGGGTGCCCTTGGGGTCGTCCGAATGCGCGACGATGATGCGGCTGCCCGGCGGGATCTGCTCGAGCGACGTCCGCATGTCCTCGTAGATGCGCCCCATCTTCAGCCACTGCATCGACACGTCGCCGACCCGCAGCAGGGCGAACGCCACCACCAGCGCCATGAAACCGGCCTTCGACCACACGTCCTCCGGATCGAGGTGAACGAAGCCGACGAACAGCAGCAGCACCGCCACCGGCATGCGCTGGTCGGCCATTTCCGAGCCGAACAGCGTGTAGGGCATCGCCAGGAACACCGCGAAGCCGAGCGCCAGCAGCGGCCACGCCGCCGTGTGCACCGACAGGATGCCGCGATGGACGCACCATCCGATCGCCGCCAGCCCGAGCCCCATCACGGCGAGATCGTGCGTGTCGAAATAGGTGCGGAACACCAGTTCCAGCCCCTCCATCTTCGACTGTCCGACCCAGGCGTACTCCCCGACCAGCCCCCAGGTCGAGGTCCCCATCAGGAGCGGCACCAGCGGCAGCACCGGCACGATCAGCGCGACCAGATCGATCAGGAGCGCCCGGTCGAGCCGGAACCGCCGCCCGCTCCAAGCCCACAGCTCGTACGACCCGATCGCCAGCCCGTAGAGCCCGACCGCGTAGAGGTGGCATACGAACAGGAGCAGGCAGAAGATCGCCGAGACGATCAGCCGAAGCACGAGCGGCTTGTCCTGCAGCGCGATCCACGCCGCCAGCCCCCACATCGCCAGACCGACGCCGAGCAGGAAGTTCATCATCCCGAACAGGAAGATGCCGTTGTAGACGATGACGAAGGCGACGAGCGGAAACGCGTTGATCCGCCCGTACAGCGCCTTGTGCACCATCATCGGCCCGGTGACGGTCGCCAGCACCGTCAGCGCCGTGAACACCTGTCCCGCCCGCCAGATGCTCATCACCCGATCGAGCGCCGGCACGATCAGATCCATCGCCAGATTGGGAATGAGCTGCCAGCGGATCTCGTAGAACGCGTCGAGATGGACGTCGCGCCCCTGCGCCGCGATCACCTGCATCCGGGCGAGATGGTTCACGTAGTCCACCATCGGCGGCACCGTGACCAGGAACACCGGCACCAGCACGATCGCCGTCAGCACCCAGAAGGCGACGGCGAACTCGTGCTCGAGCAGGAAGGCGAGGAAGGCACTGCGCGGCACCGGCGAGGAAGTCGCCGAACCGTCGGGAGAGGCGTCGAAACTGGACATGGGTGATCGAAACTCGGCGTGAATGATGCCACGCTCCGCCGAAGGCGAGCGCCGCGACATCGATGCAGGCCCTATACGACGTTTTTTCGTTCGCTGCTCCCGACCGCGCCGCCGATGGTGAAAAAAACAGAGATTTCACCCGGCCGATGCGGCGGCGTCCTCCACCGGCGGCAGCCACCACTCCACCTCACCGTCGAGCGCGTGTGGGCGCAACTCCTCCACCAGCACCGCGATCCGCGCCGCGAAACCCGCGTGCGCCTCCGGCGTCAACACGAACACCTCCGGGTCCTCCCGGCTCGGCGCGAGCGCCTCGCGCACGTCGTGCTCGAGATCGTCGATCCGCACCACCAGATCGGCGGCCAGATCGAGCGCCTCGGGAGGAAAGGTCTCGTCGGTGTCCACGTCGCGCAGCGACGGCGTGTAGATGTTCGGCGCGATCATCAACCGGCGCCGCACCGACGGATCGAACGGCGCGTAGAGCACGGTCGGATCGTCGTCCGTCGTCGCCGCCTCGGCCCCGTCATCGGCCCCGCGACCGAACACCGCCCGCGCCTCGAACGCCGAAACCGCGACCGCCCCGATCGAGATCACCGCCTCCGTCAGCGGCTGCACCCCGAGAACGAGGGAGCCCGAGACGGCCGCCGCGACCACCGCGACCGTGGCGACCGTCCACAGCACGAAGGCGTTGCGCACCCGCCGACGCCCGACGAGATCCTCTTCGTCCTCGGGCGGAAAGGCCGACGCGGCATAGACGAGCCAGATCGCCTGCACCACCGCATTGGCGATCATCAACCCCGGCGCCACCCGATCGAGCGCGGCGAGCGCCACGCCGGACGCGGTGGTGAGCACGGCGCCGAACGTCAACAGCGCGGCGCGGACGCGATCGCGCGGGCGCGCCCCGCCCTGGAGCGCCGCCATCAGCGCATCGAGCGGTCGCGCCTGTCGCAGCGCCCGCAGGGTCATGACGCCCCCGACGAACCAGAACAGACCGAGCGCCCGAACACCCCATTCCCACATCGCCTCGCTCCTTCGCATCCGCGACCACGGCCCAAGGTAGCGCGCATCGAGGGCGAGCCGAAGTTACGAACGCCGTCATGATCCGAAAACGCGAAGGAGGAGAGGAGCCCTCGCTCCCCTCCCCCTCGAACGTCGACCGATATGGTCCGACCTCACAGCGCGTCCGGACCGCGCGCGATCGCCGCCACGCCGGTGCGGGAATATTCCACGAGACCGAGCGGGCCCATCAGCTGGACGAACTCGTCGATCTTGTCGGACTTGCCGGTCAGCTCGAACACGAAGCTCTCGGTGTTGGCGTCGACCACGCGAGCGCGGAAGGCGTCGGCCAGACGCAGCGCCTCGACGCGCGCCTCGCCCTTGCCCTTGACCTTGATCAGCGCCAGTTCGCGCGCCAGCACCCGCCCCGACACCGTCAGATCGACGACGCGATGGACCGGCACCAGCCGGGCGAGCTGGTTCTTGATCTGCTCGATCACCATCGGCGTGCCGGTGGTGACGATGGTGATGCGGGAGAGATGCGCCTCGTGCTCGGTCTCCGAGACCGTGAGGCTCTCGATGTTGTAGCCGCGACCCGAGAACAGGCCGACGACGCGGGCGAGAACGCCCGGCTCGTTGTCGACGATCACCGAGAGGGTGTGGGTCTCGGGAAGCTGGAAGATGTGCTGCGAGGGATAGTGCGAGGTGTTCATGGCGAGAACCGTTCTGTTCGACTGAAACCGAATGACGACGAAGGGGCGCGGGGGTCTCCCCCGCGCCGCCTCACACCAGCATCTTGCCCTTCTCGTCGATGACCGAGCCGATGTCCTCGACCGCCTCACCGAACAGCATCTCGTTGTGCGCCTTGCCCGACGGGATCATCGGGAAGCAGTTCTCCTTGGGATCGACCACGCAGTCGAAGATCACCGGCTTGGGCGTGGCGATCATCCGCTCGATCGCCGCGTCGAGTTCCGACGGCTTCTCGCAGCGGATGCCGACGCCGCCCATCGCCTCGGCCAGCTTGACGAAGTCCGGCAGCGCCTCCGAGTAGCTCTCCGAATAGCGCCCGCCGTGCAGGAGCTCCTGCCACTGCCGGACCATGCCCATGTAGTGGTTGTTCAGGATGAAGATCTTGATCGGCAGGCGATACTGCACCGCCGTCGAGATCTCCTGCATGGTCATCATCACCGACGCCTCACCGGCGATGTCGATGACCAGCGACTTGGGATGGGCCATCTGCACGCCGACCGCCGCCGGAATGCCGTAGCCCATGGTGCCGAGGCCGCCCGAGGTCATCCAGCGATTGGGCTCGTCGAAGCGGAAGAACTGCGCCGCCCACATCTGATGCTGACCGACCTCGGTCGTGATGTAGGTGTCGTGCTTGCGGGTGAGTTCGTAGAGCCGCTGGATCGCGTACTGCGGCTTGATGATCTCGTCCGACCCCTTGTAGGCGAGGCACTTGCGCGCCTTCCAGGCATCGATCTTCGCCCACCAGGACTTCAGCGCCTTCTTGTCGATCTCCGGCTGGGTCGACTTCCACACCCGGATCATGTCCTCGAGCACGTGGGCGACGTCGCCGACGATGGCGCAGTCGACCTTGACGATCTTGTTGATCGACGACGGATCGATGTCGATGTGGATCTTCTTGGCGTGCGGGGCGAAGGCGTCGAGCCGACCGGTGATGCGGTCGTCGAAGCGCGCGCCGACGCAGATGATCAGGTCCGCCTCGTGCATGGCCATGTTGGCCTCGAGCGTCCCGTGCATGCCGAGCATGCCCAGGAACTGATCGTCCTTGGCCGGATAGGCGCCGAGCCCCATCAGCGTCGAGGTGATCGGATAGCCCGTGGTCTTGACCAGCTCGCGCAGGAGCTGCGATGCCGCCGGACCGGAGTTGATGACGCCGCCGCCGGTGTAGAAGATCGGCCGATGCGCCTTGCCGATCATCGCCACGGCGTGACGGATCGCCTCCATCTCGCCCTTGATCTTCGGGCGATAGGTCTTGTGCTGGATGTTCTTCGGCCCGACGTAGGTGCCGGTCGCGAACTGGACGTCCTTCGGAATGTCGACGACGACCGGACCCGGACGGCCCGACTTGGCGACGTGGAACGCCTCGTGCAGGATGCGCGGCAGATCCTCGATCCGCTTGACCAGCCAGTTGTGCTTGGTGCACGGCCGGGTGATGCCGACGGTGTCGCACTCCTGGAAGGCGTCGTTGCCGATCAGGTGGGTCGGAACCTGGCCCGTGATGCACACGAGCGGAATGGAGTCGAGCAGCGCGTCGGCGAGACCGGTGACGGCGTTGGTCGCGCCCGGACCGGAGGTGACCAGCACCGCGCCGACCTTGCCGGTGGAGCGGGCATAGCCCTCGGCCGCATGGACCGCGCCCTGCTCGTGACGAACGAGCACGTGGCGGATCTTCTCCTGCTTGAAGATCTCGTCGTAGATCGGCAGCACCGATCCGCCCGGATAGCCGAACAGCACCTCGACGCCCTGATCCTGCAGGGCTGCGATCACCATTTCCGCTCCGGTCATCTGCCGTGACATGGGGTCTTCTCCGCTCCTCGACGCCGCTTCCTGGCGCCTCGTCTTCTCGTTTGGGCTCGGGTATTCCGGGGTAATAAAAAAGGCCCCGTCTGGGGGCCTTTGTCCGCGCGCTCGTCTGCGTATCGGGAAGCCTCAACGGCTCCCGGCGACGGCGCGCGATACGAGTACGAGAATGTCCTTGCGCGACATGGGTCGGCGTTCCTTCGAATGTTACGGCGCGGACGTTAGCGACGCGCGCGAAGGCGGTCAAGTACGGGAAAGGACGATTCCGCGTCCAATTTCTCGGCCGAAACGAAAGTCTGCGCCCCTCTCCCCGCCTCACCGACCGAACGCCGCCTCCACGCGACGCGCGAGCGCACCCGCGTGCCCGCGTGCCCACTCGCCCATCCGTCCTCGAAACCACGTCGACTGTCGCTTGGCGTACTGCCGCGTCTCCACCACCCCGCGGCGAATCCCCTCTTCGAGTGAAATATCACCTGAAGCGACCGCCGCGAGCGCCGCCACCCCGATTGCGCGCGTGGCGGGCAGCTCCGGCGAGAGCCCCCGCCCCGCGAAGGCCGCCGCCTCCTCGATCGCCCCTTGCGCGACCATCGTCCGGAACCGCCGCTCGATCCGCTCGTGCAGCACCGCCCGTTCCGGCTCCAGCACCAACCGCATCGTCTCGTCCGCGCCGAGGAGCGGAGCCGAATGCGGCTCGTTCTGCCAGTCGAGGATCGACCGCCCGGTCGCCTCCACCACCTCGAGCGCCCGCGTCAGCCGCTGCGTATCGGTCGGAGCCAGACGCAGCGCGGCGGCCGGATCGCGCCGGGCGAGCTCGGCATGGAGCCCGGCCGCGCCGATCTCCGCCGCCGCCCGCCGCCAGCGAACCCGAATCTCTTCGTGAACTCGAGGAACCGGCGCCAGCCCTTTGAGAAGACTCTCGAAATAGAGCCCCGTCCCACCGACGAAGATCGGCACGCGCTCTTGAATCTGATTCTCAACTCGAAGATCGGCCAGCAGCCGTTCGACGTCGCCGAGCCAATCGGCGACCGAGAAGGCCCGCGCCGGATCGACGTGACCGTAGAGGCGGTGCGGCGCCCGCGCCTCCTCCTCCACGCTCGGCCGCGCGGTCAGGATGCGCAGGCCGTCGTAGATCTGCATCGAGTCGGTGTTGATCACCACGCCGCCGAGGGTTTCCGCCAGATCGAGCGCCAGCGCCGACTTGCCCGAGGCCGTCGGTCCTGCGATAAGCACCGCGCGCGGGCGCGGGGCCTCGGATCGCTTCGCCGGGCGTCGGTCTCGGGCGTCGCTCACGGCCGCCTCCCCACTCGTTCGTCTCTTCCCGCCGAGCGCGACGGATCAGGAGTTTGTTCTCGATCATGACCCATGTTGCAACCCTGATCTCCTCGCCGCTCGCCCCCGCCGTCACCGACGCGCTGATCGCCGCCGCCGCCGCCCGGCTCGGCGCGACCACCACCGACACGCTCGCCACCGGCATCGCCGCCGACGTGCTCTGCACCGTCGCCCCCGGCACCGAGCGCGCCGTCGCCGAAGACCTGATCGCCGCCCTCGGCGCGCCGATCGACGTCGTGGTCCAGCGCGCCGACGGCCGCGCCAAGGGCCTGCTCATCGCCGACATGGACAGCACCATGATCGGCCAGGAGTGCATCGACGAACTCGCCGCCGAGCTCGGGCTGAAGGAGAAGATCGCCGCCATCACCGAACGCGCCATGCGCGGCGAGATCGCCTTCGAGCCGGCGCTTCGCGAACGCGTCGGCCTGCTCGCGGGCCTGCCCGCCGACGTCGTCGGCAAGGTCATCGCCGAGCGCATCCGCCTCACCCCCGGCGCGATCGAACTGGTGCGCACCATGAAGGCCGCCGGCGCCTACACCGCGCTGGTCTCGGGCGGCTTCACCGTCTTCACCGGCCCGATCTCCAAAGTGATCGGCTTCCACGAGCACCGCTCCAATCTCCTGATCGAAAAGGACGGCAAACTCGCCGGCACCGTCGCCGAGCCGATCCTCGGCCAGGACGCCAAGCGCGCCTCGCTCCTGGAACTGGCCGCCGCCAAGAAGGTGCCGCTGGCCCTGACGCTCGCCGTCGGCGACGGCGCCAACGATCTGGCGATGATCCGCGAGAGCGGCCTCGGCGTCGCCTATCACGCCAAGCCCAGGGTGGCGGCGGAGGCCCACGCCCGCATCGACCACGGCGACCTCACCGCCCTCCTCTACCTCCAGG
>JBEOKB010000226.1:0-1586 GCA_040275425.1 Siculibacillus sp.
GGATGCAGCTCCTCGTGGTCCTTGTCGGCCGCGATCTCCAGCGGATCGAGCTTGGCGTGCAGATGGCCGCGCATGCGATAGGCGCGAATCATCATGATCGCACGCACCGAATCGCGCGCCGCGTTCTGCAGCTGCTCCTGGGAGAGATCGACGCCCTTGGCCGCCGCCTTGCCCTTGAGCTTGTCCTTGAGGCTCGCCTCGAGCCAGGTCCAGTCGCCGTCGAGCGAGGACACCATTTCGCCCGACGCCGCCACCGGCCAGTTCGCGCGCTTCCACGCCGGACCCTTGGCGCTCTTCAGAACGCCGGCGCGGTCCTCGCGCAGTTCGCCGAAGAACTCGCGCCAGCTCGCGTCGACCGAGGCCGGATTCTCTTCGTAACGGGCGTGCATTTCCTCGATCCAGGCGGCATTGCCGCCGTAGAGGAAGGAAGTCAGCTGCTGCTCTTCACGATCCATTGTGCGTCCCGGAACCTCGCGGCCCCGCCTCGATCTCGCTGGGTATCGTCCCTCGACGGGCACGACCCCTCCTCCGTTCGCTCGACGTGTCCGTCGAGATCGAACCGATTAGCGGGCGGGAGCGCCCGCTTCGGCTTCTCTTGTCGTTTCCCGCGAGACGCACGTCGCCCGTGCCCTTCGTCCTTCGACGAAACCCCGCAGAGAACCGGACTCATCGCGTGCGTCGCCCGCGAAGGGCGAGGGGAGCCGTAGCTCCCCTCGCGATGCTCACTTCTTGAAGGCCTTGATGGCTTCGAGCAGGGTCTCGCCCAGGCGCGCCGGCGACGGCGACACGTGGACACCCGCCTTGGCCATCGCCGTCATCTTCGACTTGGCGTCGCCCTTGCCGCCCGACACGATCGCGCCGGCATGACCCATGCGACGGCCCGGAGGAGCCGACACGCCCGCGATGAAGCCGGCCATCGGCTTCTTGATCGGATGCGCCGCCAGGAACTCCGCCGCCTCTTCCTCGGCCGAGCCGCCGATCTCGCCGATCATGATGATCGACTCGGTCTCGGGGTCCTTGAGGAACAGGTCGAGCATGTCGATGAACTCGGTGCCCTTGACCGGGTCGCCGCCGATGCCGACCGCGGTCGTCTGGCCGAGGCCGACGTCGGTGGTCTGCTTGACCGCTTCATAGGTCAGGGTGCCGGAGCGCGACAGGATGCCGACGGAGCCACGCTTGAAGATGTGGCCCGGCATGATGCCGATCTTGCACTCGTTCGGGGTGAGGACGCCCGGGCAGTTCGGCCCGATCAGGCGCGACTTGGAGCCCTTGAGCGCCTTGCCGACCTTGACCATGTCGAGCACCGGGATGCCTTCGGTGATGCACACGATCAGCTCCATCTCGGCGTCGATCGCCTCGAGGATCGCGTCGGCCGCGAACGGCGGCGGCACGTAGATCGCCGAAGCATTGGCGCCGGTGGCGGCCTTGGCCTGCCACACGGTGTCGTAGATCGGCAGCCCGAGGTGGGTGTTGCCGCCCTTACCGGGGGTCACGCCGCCGACCATCTTGGTGCCGTAGGCGATGGCCTGTTCGGAGTGGAAGGTCCCCTGAGCGCCGGTGAAGCCCTGGCAGATGACCTTGGTATC